>NZ_JBEZEH010000073.1:0-29328 GCF_040648775.1 Micromonospora sp. NPDC049089 | reverse complement strand
GGGGGGCCGAGCGGGCCCGCCACCCCCACCCCCCCCCCCACCGACGGGGGCCCCCCCCCACCCCCCCCCGCCCCCTTCTGCGGCTACGGCCCAACCCAACTGCGGTCGGGGGTACGGAGCGGCGGTGGTCCGGGGGCCCTGGCGGGGATCCGGACCACCGCCGTCGCGGGTGACGCCGGGAGGATGGGCGCTCGTCAGCCGACGGCGGCCAGGTCGGTGAGCCGGGCCAGCGAGTCCTCCAGGTCGGCGCCGACCCGACGCAGTCCGAGGCGCAGCATGGCCGCCTTGACCGGGCCGGCCGGCCAGCGGACCACGATGAGGCGCACGATGGTCCCGCCCTCCTCCTCGTCTCCGGTGAGCTGGACGTAGATCTCGGTGCGCGCCTCCGCCCGAGATCCAGCGCCCTTGGCTCGTTCCCGCCAGCCGATCAGCGTCGGCTCCTGGTAGGCGATCACCTCGGCCTCATGCGCCGAGCCGCGCCCAGCCTGGACGAGTTGTCGCCGCCCGAAGCCCTCTCCCGAGAGCACTTCGGCCGCTCGGACCCCGGCCAGCCAGGCCGGCAACTGCTCGGCCCGCTGCACGACATCCCAGACCACTTCAATTGGCGCCGCCACGTGCGCACTGCGTTCCACGAGGATCATTTCCGTCTTTCCTCCGGTGAGGACATCCCACGATATCGGCACTCTATGCGCTAAATCGGACTTACCCGGACGGGTTCGGAAAAAGACACGCCGATCAACCATTGCGGATTACGCCAGGGCGGCCTATGGCGCATTCATCAAGAGCGCTTTAAAGTCCCGAACACGTTTCACGTTGACCGGGAGGGCGCATGTCGACCGCACCGATGCCCCAGTTCCCCACCGGCTTCCGCTGGGGCGTCTCCACATCGGCCCACCAGATTGAGGGGGCCACCACCGCCGACGGTCGCGCTCCGTCCATCTGGGACACCTTCGCGCGCTCCCCCGGGCGGATCAGCGACGGCAGCAGCGGCGAGGTGGCCTGCGACCACTACCACCGACACACCGAGGACGTGGCGCTGCTGGCCGGCCTGGGCGTCTCCGCGTACCGGTTCTCCATCGCCTGGCCCCGGGTCCAGCCCACCGGCGCCGGCCCGGCCAACCCGGCCGGCCTGGACTTCTACGACCGCCTCGTGGACGAGTTGCTGGCCGCCGGAGTCGACCCGGTGGCCACCCTCTACCACTGGGACCTGCCGCAACCCCTCGAAGACGCCGGCGGCTGGATGCACCGGGACACCGCCGCCCGCTTCGCCGAGTACGCCGAGAAGACCGCCGCTCGCCTCGGCGACCGGGTCCGGCTCTGGATCACCCTCAACGAGCCGTTCATCCACATGAGCCTCGGCTACGGCATGGGTGTGCACGCCCCCGGCCGGATGCTGCTGTTCGACGCCTTCCCGGTCGCCCACCACCAACTGCTCGGGCACGGGCTCGCGGTCGCCGCGCTGCGGACCCACACCGCCAGCCCGGTGGCGATCGCCAACAACTACTCCCCGGTGCGGGTGCTCGGCGACCGCGACGCCGACCGGGCCGCCGGGGCCGCGTACGAGGCGCTGCACAACCGGCTCTTCACCGACCCGCTGCTCGGCCGCGGCTATCCGGAGCTGCCCGGCTTCGATCCGAGCGTCATCCACCCCGGCGACCTCGACACGATCGCCGCGCCGATCGACGTGCTCGGGGTCAACTACTACAACCCCACCGGTGTACGGGCAGCCGAGGAGGGTTCACCCCTGCCGTTCGACCTCGTGCCGCTCGACGGCTACCCGCGTACCGCCTTCGACTGGCCGGTGGACCCCGACGGGCTACACGAGCTGCTCGGCTGGCTCCGCGACACCTACGGCGACGCGCTGCCGCCCATCGAGATCACCGAGAGCGGCTGCGCGTACGACGACGCGCCCGACGCCGACGGGCAGGTGGCCGACCCGGAACGGATCGCGTACCTCGACGGGCACCTGCGGGCGGTCCGGGCCGCCATCGACGACGGGGTGGACGTCCGCGGGTACTTCGTCTGGTCGCTGCTGGACAACTGGGAGTGGGCCGAAGGGTTCACCAAGCGCTTCGGGCTGGTACACGTCGACTACCCCACCCAGACCCGTACGCCGAAGTCGTCGTACACCTGGTTGCGGGACGTGATCGCGGCCAGCCGGCCGGGGCCGGCGCGGTGACCACCCTCGACCCAACGCCGGCGTCGCTGCCGGCGGCGCTCGCCGAGCCGACGGTGCCGGTGCGGCGCAGCTGGATCGGCTTGATCTTCGCGGCCAACCTCGGCGTGTGGATGGCGTTCTTCACGCCCATCCAGGTGCTGCTGCCGCAGCAGATCGAGCAGATCGCGCCCGGCGACAAGGAGAACATGCTGGCCGTGGTCACCGGCCTCGGCGCGTTGGCCGCGGTGCTCGCCAACCCCTTGGCGGGCGCGCTCTCCGACCGGACCTGCCTGCGCATCGCCGGCCGCGACTTCGGCCGTCGGCACGTCTGGACGGCGGGCGGGGCCGTGCTCGGTGCGGCGGCCCTGGTGCTGCTGGCCCAGCAGCGGACCATCCTCGGCGTCGCCCTCGGCTGGGTCGCCGCGCAGGTCTGCTTCAACGCGATGCTGGCCAGCCTCAGCGCCGCCATCCCCGACCGGGTCCCGGTGCGGCAGCGCGGCGGCGTCTCGGGGTGGGTGGGCATCCCGCAGGCGCTCGGGTTGGTGCTCGGCGCGGTGCTGGTCACCGCAGTGGTCACCGGCAACGCCGCCGGCTACCTGGCCATCGCCGTGGCCGTCCTGCTGCTGTCGCTGCCGTTCGCGCTGCTCACCCCCGACGAACCGCTGCCGCGTACCCATCGGCCGGCGATCCGGACGCGGGCGCTGCTGGCCTCGATGTGGATCAGCCCTCGCCGGCACCCGGATTTCGCCTGGGCCTGGATCACCCGGTTCCTGGTCCAGTTGGGCAACGCCCTGGGCACCCTCTACCTGCTGTACTTCCTCAGCGATGGGGTGCGCCACCCCGACCCCGAGGGCGGCCTGCTGGTGCTGATCCTGCTCTACACGCTCGGGATGATGCTGACAGCTGTGGTCGCCGGCCGGCTGTCCGACCGTTCCGGCCGCCGCAAGATCTACGTGATCGTCTCCGGGCTGATCATGGCGGTGGCGGCGCTGCTGCTCGCGGTCGCGCCGGTCTGGCCGATGGCGATCGTCGCGGCGCTGCTGCTCGGCGCCGGCTACGGCGTCTACCTCTCGGTGGACGCCGCGTTGATCACCCAGGTGCTGCCCCGGGCCACCGACCGGGCCAAGGACCTGGGCGTCATCAACATCGCCAACTCGGCGCCGCAGGTGCTCGGCCCGGCGCTCTCCGCCCCGCTCGTGGTGTACCTGGGCGGCTATCCCACGCTCTACGCGGTCACCGCCGTGGTCACCCTGCTCGGCAGCGCGCTGGTCGTCAAGATCCGCTCGGTCCCCTGAGCCGTGGGGGGCGGTGGCGGAATGCAGTCGCGGAGCGCCGTAGGCTGGGGGACGTGACAGTACGTGTGCGCTTCGCCCCTTCCCCGACCGGTATGTTCCACGTCGGCGGCGCCCGCTCGGCGCTGCAGAACTGGATCTACGCCAAGCAGCAGGGCGGCGTGTTCGTGCTGCGCATCGAGGACACCGACGCGGCGCGCAACAAGCCCGAGTGGACCGAGGGCATCCTCTCCGCGCTGGACTGGATCGGGATCTCCCGGGGCAGCTACGAGGGCCCGTACTTCCAGTCGGCCAACGCCGGGGAGCACCGGGCCGCCGCCGCGCGCCTGTACGAGTCGGGCCGCGCCTACTACTGCGACTGCACCCGCGAGGACGTGCAGGCCCGCACCGGCTCGCAGTACCAGGGCTACGACGGCTACCACCGCGACCGTGGCCTCGGGCCCGGCCCCGGGCACGCCCTGCGCTTCCGTACGCCCGACGAGGGCGCGACAGTGGTGGTCGACCTGATCCGCGGTGAGCCCACGTTCGAGAACAAGCTCATCGAGGACTTCGTCATCGCCCGCGGTGACGGCTCGCCGGTCTTCCTGCTGGCCAACGTCGTCGACGACATGACGATGGGGATCACCCACGTGATCCGGGCCGAGGAGCACCTGCCCAACACCCCCAAGCAGCAGCTGCTCTG
This sequence comes from Micromonospora sp. NPDC049089, assembly GCF_040648775.1. Lineage (NCBI taxonomy): Bacteria > Bacillati > Actinomycetota > Actinomycetes > Micromonosporales > Micromonosporaceae > Micromonospora > Micromonospora sp. NPDC049089. The sequence goes on along the minus strand of NZ_JBEZEH010000073.1, from coordinate 25,196 downwards.
GGAAGCCCTCGGGGTCAAGCCGCCGATCTGGGCACACGTGCCGGTGGTGGTCAACGAGAAGCGGCAGAAGCTCTCCAAGCGCCGGGACAAGGTCGCCCTGGAGGCGTACCGCGACGAGGGTTACCTGGCCGGCGCGATGCGCAACTACCTCATGCTGCTCGGCTGGGCCCCCTCCGGCGACCGGGAGATCGTTCCCTGGTCGGTCATCGAGGACGAGTTCCGGCTGGACGAGGTCAACCTCTCCTCGGCGTTCTTCGACGAGAAGAAGCTGCGCGCGTTCAACGGCGAGTACATTCGCGCGCTGCCGGTGGCCGAGTTCATCGACGCCTGCCAGCCGTGGCTGACCGGCACCGGAACCATCGCGCCGCCGCCGTGGCAGCCGGACGAGTTCGACGCCGACGCGTTCGCCGCCGTGGCGCCGCTGGCCCAGACGCGGATCGCGGTGCTCAGCGAGATCGTGCCGAACGTCGACTTCCTCTTCCTGGCCTCACCGCTGATCGACGAGGCCGCCTGGACCAAGACGATGAAGGACGGTTCCGCCGAGCTGCTGGACGACGCCGTCGCGGCGTTCGAGGCGCTGGAGTCCTGGGACGCCGAGTCGTTGAAGTCGACGCTGGAGGCGGTCGGCGCCGAGCGGGGCCTCAAGCTCGGCAAGACGCAGGCGCCGGTGCGGGTCGCGGTCACCGGTCGCACAGTGGGTCTGCCGCTGTTCGAGTCGCTGGAGGTGCTCGGCCGCGAGCGCACCCTGACCCGAATCCGCGCCGCCCGCCTACGCCTGGTCTAACCCCCCCGGTCCCCGCCCCCGCGCGCCGCTCCCACCTCCCAGCGCGTCGATCTTGCAATTTCGGTTGTCGACATGGGTGGAATGCCCCTTGTGTCGGGACAGGAAGTGCAAGATCGCGGAGCAGGGCCAGCTCGGCCCCGGGAACGATGATGCCCGGTCGGATTCGGGACCGACCGGGCATCAGATGATCGACTAGGCGGTGTCTCGGCGGCGGCGGAAAAACAGGCCGGCCGCGAGTGCGGCGAGCAGCAGCAGGCCGCCGACAGCCCAGATCCACCAGCGGCTGCCGGAGTCGGACTGCTCCGAGGCGGCCGGCACCGGGGAGGCCGTCGAGCTGCCGGGTGCCGCCGACGGCGAGCCGGCGGAGGGTACGCCGACGGCCGACGCGCCAGCCGAGGGCGAGCTCGCCGGGTTGGTTCCGGCGGTGGCCGACGGCGAGGCAGTGGGGTCGGCTGCGGTGCCGGTGGTGAGGGTGAACCGCACCTCGCCCTTCACCGGGTGCCCATCAGACGACGCGAGCTGGTAGCCGACGATGTAGAGCCCGGCTGCGGCCGGCTTGAACGGCACCCGCACCCGACTGCCGTCGAAGGCGGGAGTCCCGCCAGCGACCACATTGTCCGGTCCGGTTATTGTGATCTTCGTCGTAGTCGGCGACGGCTTGGCGAGGAACCGCAGCTCGACCCGGGCGGGTGCCGACGCCACGCGGGCGCCGTCGCGCGGGTTGCTGCCGGTCAGCTGGTTGTGGGCGGCGGCCGGAGTCGCCGGCACCAAAAACGACACACCGAACGCCACGCCGAGCACCACTGGCACGACCCGCACCGTACGTGTAACCCTGCCCCCCATGAACCCCTCCGTAAGGGTACGATCCGCCCGCTGATCAAACGGCTCCTCATTAGTCGAGCAGAGATCGCAGATAGTTCCAATTACTGTTCCGAAAGCTGCAACTCATCGACGTTCTGCGGAGTCTGTAGGAGTGGACGCGACCATCCGGTCGATGCCACACCGGCAGGTCGGTCCAGACGTTACGACGAAGCCATCCATCGAACGGGGCGAGGAGGCGGGATGGTCCGACACGTGAGGCGGTTGGCCGCCGTGTTGGCGGGCACGCTGGCGGTAGCACTGCTGTCGCTTGGCACCGCCGGCTCGGCCTCGGCGGCGCCGAAGCCGGCACCCGCCGGAGTGGACATCACCGGCACGGGGCTGCCCGCACCGCTGCGGTTGCGCGCGGAGAAGGAGCCCGCTCTCGTGGGCGCGGTCATCGACCAGGTCAACTTCCTCGCGCGCACCGGCATGCCGACCGGTCCGAAGGCAGCCAACCTCGGTCCGAAGTACACCGTCGTGGTGCTCGCCGGCGAGACGCCGAAGCAGACCTACGACCTCTACCCCAAGGCGATCGGCGGCCCTCGCGTCTTCCGGCCGGCGAAGCAGCCGGACGGCCGGAAGACCAGCGCCGGCTGGTTCCTGGGCCGGCTCAGCATGTCCGAGACCCTGCGCACCGCCGGTGTGCCGCTGGAGCGGCAGTTCGACACGGTCAGTGGCGGCGCGGGCGGCGGTGAGCGCGTTCTCCCGGAGGACACGCTCGACCCGGCGAAGGACCTCGACGAGGCGCTCGGCGACCTGCAACGCCTGCTGCTGCTCAACGTCGGCGTGATGCTGACCATCACCGTCGGCCTCGCCGGGATCGCCCTGCTGATCCGCAGGCGCACGCGCTGAGCTGGCGCACGCGCTGAGCAGACGCACGCGCTGAGCTGGCGCACGTACTGAGGTCACGCTTTCGCTGACCCGCAACAACACCCGACGGTCCGACGCACTCGCTGGTCAGCGGGTGCGTCGGCCGACCGGGCACCGCAACTCGGTGTTCAACACCAGCGGCGCGGTGGGCGCTCCCGGCGGGTGGCTCGTGGACGCGGTCGGACCGCGCCGTGCCGGTGTGCCCCGGCCCAGCCGGAAAGTTCACTGAGGCAACCAGCGGGAACGTCCGAGTCGGGCTCGGCAGAGCGCTGGCGCGGCAGCACGGGCTCGTCGTCGATGCGCCCCGGCAGCGGCTCCACCGGGTGCGCTGGCGCACCGCCGACCGGCCGGCGGGGCTTGCCAGCCGCCTGCGGGTCGTGGTGCCCCGGCCGGCAGGGCTCGCCCTGGGCGCAGCCGTGCTCGGCCTCCCCGTGCGCCATCCCCGGTCTCCTCACGCTCGCCTCACCCTCGAATGCTCCCCGAGGTGCCCTGTCACCGTACTGGCCGGGACCGACGGGCCGCGCGCAGCGTACCCGGGGTCCGGACCGGCCGGTCCCCGGAGACGCCGCTGAGCGCGGGAGCCGGTTACGCAGTTCACAGCTTCTTTTCGTGTCGTTCACCGTGAGGTTCGGCGGCGCGGCGGACCGGCGGTCAGCGGGCGCGGTGAGCCTCCAGGTCTGCGCGGGCGAAGAGCGCCCGCAGTGCCAGTGCGGCCAGGGTTTCCACATCGGTCATGATGATCATTATTGGGCTGACGAGGCGCGGCCCGCGTACCCCTTTCGGCGCATGTCGCAGGCGGCGGTCTCCTCCCCCGGTCGGACTCCGACCCGGTGCGACTGTGGTGGGATCGGGGCATGCGTCCGCCACCGTGGCTCGGCTCCGGCACCCGCGGCCGGGACCTGGCGCTGGCCGGGGCGTCGCTGGCCGGCGGGCTGGTGCTGTGGACCCTGGGTTGGCAACCGCAGATTCGTCCGCACCCGGACGTGCCCGCGGTCCTGTTCCTGCCGTCGCTGCTGGCGATGTGCGTCGCGGTGGGCCTGCGTCGCGCCGCCCCGCGTGCCAGCCTCGCCGTCGGCACCGTGGCAGTGGTGGTGGACATCGCGCTCGGGGGCTCGCTGGGCGCGATCCTGATCTACACGCAGGTCCTCTACGACGCCTGTGTCTACGGTCCGCCGCGGCTGTGGCGGTGGCTGCTGCGGGCGACCATCGGGCTGAGCGTGCTCGGTGCGGTCGTCGGCGTGATCCTCACCGACCAGTGGAGCGGGGTGGCCATCGGCGTGCTGGTGGTGCTCGTCGGCCTCCTGCCGGTCCTGACCGGCATCAGCGTGCGGCAGTACCGCGATCAGGCCGCCGCCGAGCGGGCGCGGGCCGAGCAGACCGCCCGGCTGGTCGAGTTGGACCGTCGGCAGGCGGTCAGCGCCGAACGGGCCCGGATGGCCCGGGAGCTGCACGACGTGGTCGCGAACCATCTCAGCGCGGTGGCCATCCACGCCACCGCAGTGCTCTCCGTACCCGGGTTGGATCGCGGTCAGGTGGAGTCGGCGTTGCGGGTGATCCGGGAGAGCAGCGTGCAGGGCCTCGCCGAGATGCGTCAGATGATCGAGGTGCTGCGCGAGCCGGGGACCAGCGCCGACCCGGCCGCGCCGGAGGTGGTCACCGCGCGGTTGGCCGAGGCGGACGGACTGGTCGACCGGGCCCGGGCTGCCGGCCTCGCGGTGCGGGTCCGGACCGATGGCACGCCGGGCGCGTTGCCGGTGGGGGTGGACCTCGCCGCGTACCGGATCGTGCAGGAGTCTCTGACGAACGCGCTCAAGCACGGTACGGGTGAGGCGGAGCTGACGATCGCGTACCGGCCGGCCGAGGTGGTGCTGACTGTGGAGAACCCGGTGCGTGGGGGCGGGGCCGGGCTGCCGGGCGCCGGGGCCGGGCTGATCGGCATGCGGGAGCGGGCCACGCTGCTGGCCGGCCGGTTCACCGCCGGGCCGCACGACGGCCGTTGGCAGGTGCGGGCGGCCCTGCCCACCGGGGAGGGCGGGTGACCGGGCCGGCGCGGCCGTCGGACGACACGGCACCGGCGACGGTACGGGTGGTGCTCGCCGACGACCAGCCGGCGGTACGGGCCGGACTGGCCCTGATCCTGAACGGCTCAGCGGGCGTCGAGGTGGTCGGCGAGGCGGCCGACGGCGACGCCGCGGTGCGCCTGTGCCGGGAGTTGCGACCCGACGTGGCGGTGCTGGATGTGCGGATGCCGCACCGGGACGGGATCTCCGCGACCCGGGCGATCGTCAGCGAGGGGCTCGCCGACGTGCTGGTGCTCACCACCTTCGACCTGGACGAGTACGTCTTCGGGGCGTTGCGGGCCGGGGCGGCCGGGTTCCTGCTCAAGGACACCGACGCCGACGGCCTGGTCAGCGCGGTGCGGACGGTGGCGCGGGGCGACGGCTTCATCGCGCCCACTGTGACCCGTCGGTTGATCACCGCCTTCGCTGCCACCGCGCCGGGTGCGTCGGCGGACGCGCGGGCCGCGCTGGACACCCTCACCCCGCGTGAGCGTGACGTGTTGGCCTGCCTCGGGTTGGGCCTGTCCAACCAGCAGATCGCCGATCGACTGGTGCTGGCGGAGAGCACCACGAAGACCCATGTGAGCCGGATCCTGGCGAAGCTGGACCTACGCAGCCGGGTGCAGGCCGCCATCCTGGCCCAGGAGGTGGGCCTGCCCGCTCCCCCGCAGTCGTGAGACGGGCCCGCTGGGTGCGCGGCGGACCGGTGCCGGCGTGGTTGGCCTGCTCACGACGTGTCAGGCTAGGGCGGTGAGCACGCCGGGCGGTGGGGAGCTGTCGGCCACGCTGCGCCGGATCGAACGATCGGCGGGGGCGTTGGCCACCTCCAGCGTGGCCCGGATGGACGAGACGCTGCCCTGGTTCCGGGCGCTGCCGGCCGACCAGCGTTCCTGGGTGATGCTGGTGGCGCAGGCGGGCGCGAGGTCGCTGGTGCAGTGGCTGCGCGAGGGCGGCGGCACCGCGGACAGCACCCAGGAGGTCTCGGACGAGGTCTTCGCCGCCGCCCCGCAGGCGCTGGCCCGGTCGATCACCCTCCAGCAGACCGTGGCGTTGATCAAGGTGACCATCGACGTGGTCGAGGAACAGGTGTCGCACCTGGCCGCCGAGGGTGAGGAGCAGCAGCTACGCGAGGCGGTGCTGCGCTTCTCCCGGGAGATCGCGTTCTCCGCCGCCCGGGTGTACGCGCGGGCCGCCGAGTCGCGCGGCGCCTGGGACGCCCGGTTGCAGGCGCTGCTCGTCGACGCGCTGTTGCGGGGTGACTCGCCGGACGTCCTGGCCAGTCGGGCCGCCGCTCTCGGCTGGGCGGACGCGCCGCCGGTGGCGGTGGCTGTCGGTCGGTCGCCCGGCGGCGAGGTCTCCGCGGTGCTGCACGTGGTCTACCGGCAGGCCCGCCGCATCGGCGTGGAGGTGATCGGCGGCGTCCACGGCGACCGGCTGGTGATCGTGCTGGGCGGCGCACCTGACCCGCTGACCGCCACCGCGAAGCTGCTGAGCGCGTTCGGGGACGGCCCGGTGGTGGTCGGTCCCGCCGTACCGAGCCTGGACGAGGCGACCGAGTCGGCGCGGGCCGCGCTGTCCGGCTTTCGGGCCGCACCGGCCTGGCCGAGCGCGCCCCGGCCGGTGCCGGCCGGGGACCTGCTGCCGGAGCGGGCCCTCGCCGGCGACACCGAGGCCCGTCGGCGGCTGCGTCACGATGTGTACGCGACGCTGGTGCGCGCAGGTGGGGAGCTGCTGGCCACCCTGGACGCCTTCCTGGCGGCCGGTGGCACCTTGGAGAGCGCGGCCCGGGCGCTGTTCGTGCACCCGAACACGGTGCGCTACCGGTTGCGCCGGATCGCCGAGGTGACCGGGTTCTCGCCACTGTCGCCGCGCGACGCGTTCGCCCTTCAGGTCGCGCTGACCGTGGGTCGGTTGGATCCGGTCGCCCCGCTGGCCTCGCCGGTCCCGACTCAGACAATGACCCCGGCTACCCGGAAATCCGCCCAAACCGAGGATGATCCCCGCCGATCTTTGTAGGAAACCTCTAAAGGTCCTAGTGTGGTTTGGTCGAAGGCGGCACCGCGTTACCCGCCATTATCCGGGAGAGTCATAGACGTGCTCGCCGTACTTAGTCCCGGCCAGGGTTCTCAGAAACCCGGCTTCCTGACCCCCTGGCTCGACCTGACCGGCACTGAGGCGCGACTGCGCGACTGGTCGGCGTTGGCCGGGGTCGACCTGCTGCACCTGGGCACCAACGCCGACGCCGACGAGATCAAGGACACCGCCCGCACCCAGCCGTTGCTGGTCGCCGCGGCGTTGCTCGCGGCCGAGCACCTGCCGCTGGACGGCGTCGCCGTCACCGCCGGCCACAGCGTCGGCGAGTTGGGTGCCGCCGCCCTGGCCGGTGTGCTGTCGGCCGACGCCGCGATCACCCTGGCCGGCGTGCGCGGCCGGGAGATGGCCGCCGCGTGTGCGCTGGAGCCGACCGGAATGGCCGCGGTGCTCGGTGGTGATCCCGACGAGGTGATCGCCGCGATCGAGGCGAACGGGCTCTACCCGGCCAACCGCAACGGCGCCGGGCAGATCGTCGCCGCAGGCGCCCTGGACGGGCTCGACAAGCTCGCCGCCGCGCCGCCCACCCGGACCCGGATCATCCGACTCCAGGTGGCCGGCGCCTTCCACACCCCGTACATGGCTCCGGCGGAGACCGCGCTCGCCGCTGAAGCCGCCGGGATCACCCCGGCGAACCCGGCCCGCACCCTGCTGTCGAACCTCGACGGCACCGCTGTCGACGACGGCGCGGCAATGGTGCAGCGCCTCGTTCGTCAGGTCACCGCGCCGGTGCGCTGGGACCTGTGCATGCGTACGCTGGCCGACCTCGGGGTCACCGGCGTGATCGAACTACCCCCGGCCGGCACCCTCGCCGGTCTGGTCAAGCGGGAACTCAAGGGCGACGGCGCCCCGGAGATCGTCACCCTCAACACCCCGGACGACCTGCCGGCCGCACGGGACCTGATCGCCCGTATCGGAGGCCGTTCATGACTGGCAGTCGCATCGTCTCGATGGGGCACTACCAGCCCTCCCGGGTGGTGACCAACGACGACATCGCCCAGCTCGTCGACACCAACGACGAGTGGATCCGTGACCGGGTCGGCATCGTCAGCCGGCGGATCGCCGACAGTGAGACGGTCGCCGACATGGCCGCCGCGGCTGCCGGCAAGGCACTGGCCAACTCGGGCCTGACCGCCGCCGACATCGACCTGGTCGTGGTCGCCACCTGCTCCTCCATCGACCGCAGCCCCAACGTGGCCTGCCGGGTCGCCGGCAAGCTGGGCATCACCGCGCCGGGCGCGTTCGACCTCAACACCGCCTGCTCGGGCTTCGCGTACGCGCTGGGCACCGTCGACCACGCCATCCGGGCCGGGGCGTCGCGCAACGCGATCGTCATCGGCGCGGAGAAGCTGTCCGACTTCACCGACTGGACCGACCGCTCCACCTGCATCATCTTCGCCGACGGGGCCGGTGCCGCGGTGGTCTCCGCCACCGCCGACGACGAGCCGACCGGCATCGGCCCGGTCGTCTGGGGTTCGGTGCCGGACAAGAGCGACGCGGTCCGCATCGAGGGCTGGCGCCCGTACATCCAGCAGGAGGGGCAGGCGGTGTTCCGCTGGGCCACCACCGCCATCGCGCCGCTCGCGCTACAGGCCTGCGAGCGGGCCGGGGTCGACCCGTCGGAGCTGGCCGCGTTCGTGCCGCACCAGGCCAACGCCCGGATCATCGACGGCATCGCCAAGCGGCTCAACATCCCCGACGCGATCATCGCGAAGGACATCGTCGAGTCCGGCAACACCTCCGCGGCGAGTGTGCCGCTGGCCCTGTCCAAGCTGGTCGAGCGCCGGGAGGTGCCCTCGGGCGCACCGGTGCTGCTGTTCGGCTTCGGCGGTGGCCTGACCTACGCCGGTCAGGTCGTCCGCTGCCCCTGATGACCCCCTCGGGCGCGTACGCGTCCAGGATTGGCGGTCGGCGACGCCGGCCGCCGGAGAAACCCCGATGAAAGGAACCAACCGCAATGACCCGTGACGAGATCACCACCGGCCTCGCCGAGATCCTCGAAGAGGTTGCCGGGGTGAACCCGGACGACGTGGCCGAGGGGAAGTCCTTCACCGACGACCTCGACGTCGACTCGCTCTCCATGGTTGAGGTCGTGGTCGCGGCCGAGGAGAAGTTCGGCGTCAAGATCCCGGACAACGAGGTGCAGAACCTGAAGACCGTCGGCGACGCTGTCAGCTACATCGCGGCGCAGTCCTGATCATGAGTCGTCCAGACGTCGTCGTCACCGGGCTCGGCGCGACGACCCCGCTTGGCGGGGACGTCGCGTCGACCTGGGACGCAATGCTCGCCGGCCGCTCCGGGGTGAGTGCCCTCACCCAGGAGTGGGCCGAGCAACTGCCGGTCCGGATCGCCGCCCAGCTGGCCGTGGAGCCGTCCGAGGTGCTGGACCGGGTCCGCCTGCGCCGCCTGGACCGTTCCGAGGCGATCGCGATCATCGCGGCGCAGCAGGCCTGGGCGGACGCCGGCCTCGCCGGCTCCGACCTCGACGGGGAGCGGTTGGCCGTCAGCGTCGGCTCCGGCATCGGTGGTGCCACCACACTGCTCGCCCAGGACGACATCCTGGAGGCCTCCGGGCCACGGCGGGTCTCCCCGCACACCATCCCGATGCTGATGCCGAACGGTCCGGCCGCCTGGGTCGGGCTGGAGCTGGGCGCCAAGGCCGGCGTGCACTCGGTGGCCAGCGCCTGCGCCACCGGCGCCGAGGCGATCGCCCTCGGTCTGGACATCATCCGCTCCGGTCGGGCCGACGTGGTGGTGGCCGGCGGCACCGAGGCGGTCATCCACCCCCTGCCCATCGCCGGCTTCAGCTCGATGCGGGCCATGTCGACCCGCAACGACGACCCGGAGCGGGCCTCCCGCCCATGGGACCGGGGCCGGGACGGCTTCGTCCTCGGCGAGGGCGCCGGCATCGTGGTGCTGGAGCGGGCCGAGCACGCCGCGGCCCGGGGCGCCCGGGTGTACGCGCGCCTCGCCGGCGCCGGCATCACCTCCGACGCGTACGACATCGTGCAGCCGCACGCCGAGGGCGAGGGCGCGATCCGGGCCATCGCCAAGGCGATCGCCGACGCGGACGTGGCGAAGCGGGACATCGTGCACGTCAACGCGCACGCCACCTCGACCCCGGTCGGGGACATGCTGGAGATCGGTGGGCTGCACAAGGCGCTCGGCGACCACCCGGTGCTGACCGCGACGAAGTCGATGACCGGTCACCTGCTCGGTGCGGCCGGTGCGCTGGAGTCGATCGCCACCATCCTGGCGATCCGCGACAGTGTCGTCCCTCCGACGATCAACCTCGACGACCCCGAGCCAGGCCTCACCCTGGATGTCGCCGCGCACAAGGCCCGTCACATGGAGATCCCGGCCGCGTTGAACAACGCGTTCGGCTTCGGCGGCCACAACGTGGCTCTGGTCTTCGCCCGCCCCTGAGATCCTGCGAAAGGGCCCCTCCTCGTCGAGAGGAGGGGCCCTTTCGTCGTTCAGCCCCGGTTGCGGGGGTGCTGCTTCGCGGTGCGCTCGTTGCCGTGGCGGTAGTTGCCGGTCCAGCGGGCCATCACCAGCTGCGGGTCGTCGTCGACCTCGGCCAGGAACTCGGCGGCCCGAGCGCCGCGCAGCGTGCCGGCGACCCGGCCGTGGTGGGTGATCACCACGGTGCCGTCCGCCCGTCGTACGTGCCGGAATCCTGCTGCCGCTCCCATGGGGTGAGGCTGTCAGACCGATCGGCGCGGAGGCGACCGGATTTCCGTCGCGGCACTCGATCCCGATTGACGTCGAGGGACCGCGCGGCTTAGATGGGCCGACTGAAGATCGACTGACGGGGATCACCACAATGGACGCTCGTACCCGCGTCGCCGTGTCGGCGGCGCTCATCCTCGGCCTGCTGGCCGGCTGCGGCGACGACGCCGCCGCTCCCGCCGGGCCCGCGGCCGGCGACCCGGCCCCGCAGGCCACGGGCGAGCCCTGGTACGACGAGACGACCCCCGCCGCGTCCGGCGGCACCACCGGCGGCGCCGGTTCCCCCTGCCCGGTACCGGTGACGTTTCCGCTGGCCGATGGGTGGACGGCGAAGGCTGTCGAGCCTCCCAAGGGTGAGCTGGCCGAGCTGGTCGGCGAGGCGCTCACCAAGCGCGGCGGCACCACAGTGCGGTGCGAGGTGGACGGCCGGCCGGCCGGCGGCGGGTTCCTGCGGATCTGGGCGACGGACACGCCGACTGCCGCTCCGCGCGCCGCGCTGGAGAGCTTCGCCGCGGGAGCCGGCGAGACGGTCACCGGCCAGCAGTTCCGCGATCTCCGCGCCGGCGGCCTCGACGCCACCGAGATGACCTGGCTCGCCACCAGTCCGCTGGCCGAGGAGGAGGCGGCGCGCAACTGGGCGCTGGCCGTTCAGTCGGCGGGGCAGACGCTGGTCTTCGCGGTCAACGAGGGCCTGATCACCGAACGGACCGACGTGCTGCCGGCGTACCGGCTCGCGGTGCGCGGGCTCACGGCTGCCGGCTGAGGTCGGCCCCTTCGGGTCAGTTGCTGGCGCAGGTCGTCGCGGGAAGTCCGGGAACGGTCACCGGGGACCGGCCGCCCGGCCGGGCCTTGCCGGCGAGCACGGCGGCCAGGGCGGTCATCGATGCCCGGCTGGACGAGTACGTGGCCAGCAGCCTCGGTGACTTCGCGTCGGCCAGCACGTACGGGGTGTCCATGGCGACGGTGATCGCCGCGTCGGGGCTCAGGTCCTTGGCGCCGTCGCCGTAGCCCACCAGGTGCACGACAGTGCCGCCGCTGGGCTTGACCTGCACTCCGGCGGCGGTCAACGCGGCGGTGAGGGTGGCCCGGGTGCCGTCCCGACCGCCGGACGAGGTGACGGTGACCGGCCCGCGTACCGCTCCGCCGCAGGCGCCCCGCAGCACGGTGACGGCGGCAGCGGCCAGCGCGTCGGCCGCCGCCCGGTGCGCCGGGGCGTTGAGCGTGGACATCTGCGCCGACGGCAGCTCGGCGAGCTGGAACTTCATCGTCAGCACCCGGGTGACCGCGTCGACCAGCCGGGTCCGGGGCAGCGACCCGCCGCGCAGCGCGGCGAGCAGCCCGTCGTACGCCTGACCGACGTTCGGGGTCATCAGGATGAGGTCGTTACCGGCGTTGAGCGCCCGGACCGCCGCCTCGCCGGGAGCCCAGCGCATCGCGGGCGGCATGTTCATCCCGTCGGTGATCACCACGCCCTTGAAGCCGAGTTGGCCGCGCAGGACGTCGGTGAGCAGCTTGTGCGAGAACGTCGCCGGGGTCCCCGGGTCGATCGCGCGCGCGTCCAGGTGACCGGACATCACGGCCATCGCGCCCGCGTCCATTCCAGCGGTGAACGGCGGCCACGCGCCGCTCTGCAACGCCGCGGCGGACTGGGTCAGCACCGGAAGGTCCTTGTGCGAGTCGTCGGCGCTGTGGCCGTGCCCGGGGAAGTGCTTCAGGGTGGCCGCGACCCCGGCCGCCTGGAGGCCACGGACCGCGCCGCCCACCTGCGCGGCGGCCTGCTTCGGGTCGGAGCCGTAGGACCGGGAGCCGATCACTGCGCTGCGGGTGGCCAGCACGTCGGCCACCGGGGCGAAGTCGATGTTGATGCCCATCGCGGCCAGCTCGGCGCCGGCGGCCCGCCAGGCGGCCTCGGTGAGCTTCGGGTCACCGGCCGCGCCGGCCGCGAGGGCGCTGGGCAGCACCGTGACACCGTCGGTCACGCGGGTGACGACCCCGTACTCCTGGTCGGTGCCGATGAGCAGCGGCGCCGAACCGGCGGCGAGCCGACCGGCGGCGCTGCGCAGCCCGGTGGTGAGCTCGTGGACCTGCTTGGGGTTGTCGACGTTCGTGGTCTCCTGGTTGCCCTTGGTCGGGTCGTCGGCGCTGAAGCCGACCAGGATCAGGCCACCCAGTCGGTACTTGGCGATCATTTCGGCGGGGGTGTCCACCCCGCCGAGGGCCTGGTTGCCGGCCGCCGAGCCGGCGGAGACCTTCGTCGCCGAGTCGCCGTAGGCGTACGGCATCAGCACCTGGCCGACAAGGTCTTCGTCGGACAGCGTCGCCACCAGCGCGGCGGCGCGGCCGGCGGGGTCGCTGGCCGGCGGCGCGGGCGGGACGCTCGGGCCCGCCGACGTCCCGACGGGGCTGGGCGTCGGCGTGGGGCGTTCCGGGTCACCTGAGCAGCCGGAGAGGAGCAGGGCGGTCAGGGCGGCGACAGCGACACTGGCGCGCCACGGGCGATTCGACACGTCGCCCATCCCACCAGCTTCTCCCTTATCGGGGCAACTTGACCTTACCGGTCGTCACCGGCCCGACGGCGTACGGCCAGCGGCCCGCCGTTCGGATCAGCCGACCCGAGTGAGCAAGGTCACCGGGGCGCCGTCGCCGGCGTACCGGTAGGGCTCCAGGTCAGCGTCCCATGCCGTGCCGAGCGCCTTGTCGAGGGCGTGCGCCAGGGCCTCGGGGGCCCGGGAGGCCGCCATCAGCGCCCGGAGCCGGTCCTCGCCGAGCTGAATGTCGCCGGCCACGCCGACCGTCGCCCGGAACAGGCCACGGGCTGGCACGTACATGAATCGCTCACCGTCGGCGCCGGGACTCGGCTCCTCGGTGACCTCGAAACGGATCATGGGCCACTGCCGTAGGGCAGCAGCCAGCTCGGCGCCCGTCCCCGGACGACCGGTCCACCCGCACTCGGCCCGGCGTGCGCCGGGGTCGACGGGCTGAGCCGTCCACTGCAGGTTGACCGGCGCGGCTAGGACGCGCGCGATCGCCCACTCGACGTGCGAGCACACGGCGAGCGGGGTCGAGTGGACGTATACGACGCCACGCGTTGGCACGGTGACCTCCCGGAGAGCGAGGTGCGTCTTCCCCTACGACCTCGTCCACCCAGGTGGCTGCTGCAACACATGATGACTCCTGTGACGCATGGTGCGCCAGGGAATCGGAAAAAACGCCGGGTGGAATAGCCGGACGGGTGGTCGCCGTTGCCTCTCAGGACACCGCGACGACCAGCATGATGTCGTGGTCCTGTACAGTTCCACCGGCGGCTTATGCCGCGTTACACCTTCGCGGGCCGAGTCACGTACGACCCGCACACAGCCCCCGGACGTCTAGTCCTCCCGTACGTCTTGCAAGGAGTACCTCCGTGGCGAGCAACACCTCTAAGACCGCGCGCGCGTCAGTCCGGGCCGGCCAGGCTGGCCAGGGTGGCGCCCTCAGCGTGCTGGGCGAGTTCAAGTACCTCATCCCGCTCAACGGCGGCAAGCACGCCTACGTGCGGAACCTGACCAACGGCAAGACCGCGCACCTGCGCACGGACTCCGACGCCTTCGTCGAGGAGATCCGCGTTCTGGCCGCCGCCGGCCACGCCGCCAAGATCCGGGCGGAGATCAACAACCTGGCTGCCACCCACCCGGGTGACGGCTGGGAGGCCACCGAGAAGCGCCTGGTCGCGGCCGGCGTCTTCGAGGGCTGAGCCCTCCCCCACCGCTCCAACGAACCGCCCGCCGGGAGTTCCCGGCGGGCGGTTTCGCGTGCGCGAGGATCGACTTCGGGCGGCGGCGGGGGGACGGTCCTCGGGCCAGGGCAGGGCAGCTCAGCCTGGATCGAGCAGGGCGACCTCGCCGGTGGCCAGGTCGTAGAGGCCGCCGACCACGGCCACCCGGCCGGCGGCCACCGGCCCGGCCAGCAGATCGTCCTGGCGCAGGGTGCGCACCGTACGCCGGACGTGCCGGCGGATCGCCAGCGGCAGCACCGCCGGATCGTCGATCCCCGCCTCGGTCACCGCCGGCGCGATCTCGTCCACCAGGTGCGCCAGCGACCCGCCGGGACGCTGGCCGATGCGCAGCGCCTCTACCGTGGCCTGCACCGCGCCACACCGCTCGTGGCCGAGGACCATCACCAGCGGTACGCCGAGCTGGCCGACCACGTACTCGATCGAGCCGCGGACCGCGCGATCGAGCACGTGTCCCCCGGTGCGGATCACGCAGATCGCGCCGAAGGTCTGGTCGAAGATCGCCTCCAACGGCACCCGGGAGTCGATGCAGCCCAGCACCACCGCGTACGGCTGCTGGTCGCCGGAGGCCGCGGCGGCTGCCGTGACGTCGTGTCCGTGCACCGGCTGGCCGCTGACGAACCGCCGATTGCCGGCGAGCAGGTCGGCCAGGGCGGCGCGGGGCGTACCGCCGGCCTGCCGCCCCTGCCCCGACGTCGCACCCATGGGCGCTCCCGACGACCCCATGCCGTCCAGCTTGGCCCGCCGCCGTCCGGCACGGGCGAGGTCGGGAATGTTCGCCACGGCGCGATTGGCGTGGTGTCATGGCGGGTAGCCGGTGTTACCGCCGGGTATCCCGGTGCTGGTGATACTGGGCGGCCCTGGGGAGGTGGCGATGCCGGAGCGGTTCGAGGTCGGCCTGCCAGACGGTGTACGGCTCAACGTCGAGGCGACGGGTCCGACGGACGCCCAGGTCACCGCCATCCTGCTGCACGGCTGGACGCTGGACGGGCGCGCCTGGCACCGGCAGGTCGAGGCGCTCACCGCGCCGCAGTTCGGCGATGCGGTGCGGGTGGTCGCCTACGACGCGCGGGGGCACGGCCGGTCCAGCTGCATGGCGCTGCCCACGGCCACCCTGGCCCAGTTGGGTGACGACCTGGCCGCGGTCATCGACGCGGTCGCGCCGACCGGCCCGGTGGTGCTGGTCGGGCACTCGATGGGCGGCATGACGATCATGGAGTACGCCCACCGCCACCCCGCGCACTTCGCCGCCCGTACCGCCGGCCTGGTCTTCGTCTCGACCACCGCCGAGGGGCACACGCACACCGTCTACGGGCTCTCGCCGCGGATCGCCCGGTTGATCCGGCTGGCCGAGACGACCGGCGCCGGTGTGCTGGCCCGGTGTGGCTCGTGGCGTGCTCCCCGGGCACTGCTGAACGCGCTGCGACCGAGCATCCGGTGGATGCTCTTCGGTGACCGCTGCGAGCCGGCCGACATCCGCCTGGTGACGTCGGCGGTGGCCCGGGCCTCGCTGCGTTCGATCGGCGGGTTCCGCGCCTCCATCGGCACCCAGCACCGCCTGGACACCCTCGCCGCGTTGGCCCACCTGCCGGCCGCCGCCCTGGTCGGCGACCGGGACCGGCTGACCCCACCGCCGTGCGCCGAGTCGATCGCGGCGGCTCTGCCGGCCACCGAGCTGACCGTCTGCCCAGGTGCCGGGCACATGCTGATGATGGAACGCCCGGACGAGGTGAACGCCGCGCTCACCGGCGTCGTACGACGGGTGATCGCCGAATCGCCGCCGGCCCACCTCGGCGCGTCGCCGACGGCTCACCTCGGCGCGTCGCCGACGGCTCACCGTGGCGCGGCCCCCGCCGAGACGGGTGCCTGAGCACGTTCGCGCACCTCGGGCGCGGCGGGTCGGGTCCGGGGCCGTACCCTTCTGCGGTTGGCCCGCGCGGTTTCCACCGCCTGCCGGCGACCTCTGAAGGAGCGTGCGTTGACCGACCAGACCGGCCTGGAGCAGGAGATCGCCGTCGAGCAACGACACCTGGACCGGGTGTACGCCCGACTGGCCGAGCTGCGGCAGTCGGCCGTCCGCGCCGAGCGTGACGGCTACCGGATGGCCCGGGTGGGCACGCACGGCGCCCTGGTCGAGCGCGACGCGATGGTCTTCCACGCCGCGCAGCGGCGGCACACCCTGGACGCCGAGCACGAGGGGCTGGTCTTCGGCCGACTGGACCTGCGCGACCGTCAGGTGCTGCACGTCGGGCGACTGGGGATCCGCGACGAGAACGCCGTCACGCTTGTCGTCGACTGGCGCGCGCCGGCCGCCGCCGCCTTCTACCAGGCCACCCCGGCGCAGCCGCTGGACGTGGTGCGGCGCCGCACCATCCAGTCCCGCGCCGAGCGGGTCACCCGGATCGAGGACGACCTGCTGGACCCGACGGCCGCCCCGGAGGGGATGACCATCGTCGGTGACGGCGCGTTGCTGGCCACCCTGTCCAAGGCCACCGGCCGGGGCATGCGCGACATCGTGGCGACCATCCAGCGGGAGCAGGACGAGGCGATCCGCTCGCCCGGTTCCGGGGTGACGATCGTCGCGGGCGGCCCCGGCACCGGCAAGACCGCTGTCGCCCTGCACCGGGCCGCGTTCCTGCTCTACTCCGACCGCAGCCGCTACGCCGGCGGCGGCATCCTGGTGGTCGGCCCGTCGTCGGTGTTCGTCGAGTACATCGGCTCCGTGCTTCCGTCGCTCGGTGAGGACACCGCGACCCTGCACTCGCTGGGCACCCTCTTCCCGGGGATGACAGCCACCCGCCCCGACCCGCCCGAGGTGGCGGCGGTGAAGGGCTCGCTGCGGATGCGCCGGGTGCTGGAGCGGGCGGCCCGCGACGCGGTGCCGGGCGGCCCGGGTGAGCTACGGCTGCTCTACCGGGGCACACTGCTGCGGTTGGACCGGGTCGCGCTGGACCGGATCCGGGACCGTGCGCTGCAACGCGGCGCACGGCGCAACGAGGTGCGCCGGGCCGGTTTCGACGGTGTGTTCGCCGCGCTCTGGGCGCAGGCCCGTGAGCTGAGCAGCGGTCGGCTGCCGGAGCAACCGGCCTTCGAGGCGGAGATCGCCGAGCGGTCGGAGTTCCGGGAGTTCCTCAAGGCGTGGTGGCCTCGGCTGCACCCCCGGCACGTGCTCGGCTGGCTGGCGCAGCCGGACCGCCTGCGCCGGTACGCCGGGGGGATCCTCTCCTCGGCGGAGATCCGGCTGCTCAACGCCGCGTACCGGAACCTGGACTCGACCGGGCTGACCATCGCCGACGTGGCACTGCTTGACGAGCTGGACGCGCTGCTCGGCAAGCCCGCGCAGCCGGCCCGCGCACGACGCGACCCGTTCCAGCTCGCCGGCGGCGTCCGCGAGCTGAGCACCCTCGGTGAACGGCAACGGGCCGCCCGCGCGGCGGCCCGGGAGCGCCCCGAGGACTACCGGGACTACGCGCACGTGGTGGTGGACGAGGCACAGGACGTCTCACCGATGCAGTGGCGGATGATCGGTCGACGCGGCCGACTGGCCTCCTGGACCGTGGTGGGCGACCCCGCGCAGACCGCGTGGACCGGCGATCCGGAGGAGCTGACCCGGGCCCGCGACCAGGCGCTGGGCCGGCGTAAGCGACACGACTTCACGCTCACCACCAACTACCGCAACTCGGCGGAGATCTTCGCGGTGGCGGCGGCGGAGATCCGGCGGCTCTACCCGGACCTGCCGCTGCCGACCGCCGTCCGCTCCACCGGGGTCGAGCCGGTGGAGCTGGTGGTGCCCGCGACGGGCTTGGAGACCGCGACCGTGGAGGCCGCCGCCGGCCTGCTGGCCGAGGTGGAGGGCACGGTCGGGGTGATCACGCCGGTCCCCCGCCGGGACGAGGTCGCCGGTTGGCTGGGCGCGCTCGGCGCACCCAGGTTGCAGGTGGTGACCAGCCTGGAGGCCAAGGGCATGGAGTACGACGGGGTGGTGCTGGTCGCCCCGAGCGAGATCCGGGCGGATCCGGGCGCCGGGGTGCGCACCCTGTACGTGGCGCTCTCCCGGGCCACCCAGCGGCTCACCACCATCGACCCGACCAGCTGACGTGTGCGGACTGCCGCCGACGGAACGCCCTGCCCGTACACTTGCACACATAGCGATGTGAGCATACATTTGACCGGGTCCCGACCAGCGGCGGAAGGTGGTTCTCGTGGGCGCAGGTCATGACCACCACCATGGGTCCGTCGCCAATGCCGCACACCAGCACCGAGGTCGACTCTGGGCGGCCTTCGGATTGCTCGCCACCCTGATGGTGGTCGAAGCGGTGGTCGCACTGCACACCGGCTCGCTCGCCCTGCTCTCCGACGCCGGGCACATGTTCACCGACGTGCTCGGCATCGGGATGGCGCTCGCCGCCATCACGGCGACCCGGCGGGCCACCGGCGACCCGCAGCGCACCTTCGGGCTCTACCGGCTCGAGGTGCTCGCCGCGCTGGCCAACGCCGTCCTGCTCTCCGGCGTCGCGATCTACGTGGTGGTCGAGGCGATCCGCCGCTTCGGTGACCCGCATGAGGTCATCGCCGGCCCGATGCTCGCGGTGGCCGTGCTCGGCCTGCTCGCGAACATCGCCGCGTTCGCGCTGCTGCGCGCCGGAGCCCGGGAGAGCATCAACCTCCAGGGCGCCTACCTGGAGGTGCTCGGTGACCTGCTCGGCTCGGTCGGCGTCATCGGCGCGGCGCTGCTCATCACCGTCACCGACTGGTGGTGGGCCGACCCTCTGGTCGCGGTCGCCATCGGCGTGTTCATCCTGCCGCGCACCTGGCGGCTGGCCCGCGCCGCTATCCGCATCCTGGTGCAGGCCGCCCCGGAGCACCTCCAGGTGACCGCCGTGCACGACCGGCTCGCCGCCGTCCCCGGTGTCGTCGAGGTGCACGACCTGCACGTCTGGACGCTCACCTCGGGCATGGAGGTGGCCTCCGCCCACCTGACCATGGCACCGGGCGCGGAGGTCGGCGCGGTGCTCACCGCGGCACGTACGGCCCTGCACGACGACTTCCGCATCGAACACGCGACATTGCAGATCGAGCCCGGCGCCGCTTCTGGAGCCTGCGGCTCCATCGAATGGTGACCGGTTCGTCGATTTCCGTGGTGACGTACGCACCGTCCGTCACATCGGCTGCAGCGGCCCCACCCGCACCGGTAGGCTCGGTCCCGGCCGTCACCAGGCGGCGCCCTCCCGGCGCCGGTGGCGGTCGCCGCCTAATCGCCCAACTGGGCGAACCGGGGAACCATGTTCCTGGGGTGTATCCGCGTCAGCGGTAGGGATCTTCCGTCCCGAACCCGTCAGCTAACCCGGTCGGCGGCTGACGGAAGGACATGCGCAGTGGCACCAGCACGACCACCCGCCGCCCGACTGGCGGCCCTGATCGTCGCGATGTTCGCCCTCGGCGTCGCGCTTCCGGCCGGCACCGCCTCGGCCGCTCCCCCGACCGGCCTGCGAGCCGCCGCACCCGACTCCGACGAGGAGGGCGGCACCCCGGCGTTGCGAGCCCAGCTCGATGCGGCCAGCAAGGGCTACCTGGACGCGAAGCGCGCCCTGGACACGTCAGTGCAACGGCAGAAGCAGCTCGGCACCCAGTTGAAGACCATCGAGGTCGAGATCGACCAGCGCAACGGCAAGGTCGGCGAGATCGCCGAGGTCGCCTACCGCACCGGCCGGCTGGGTGCGGTGTCGGCGCTGCTCAACAGCAACACCCCGGAAGGCTTCATGGACCGGGCGGCCGCGCTGGACGCGGTGGCGGCCAACGAGGACCGGGTGCTGCGCGACCTGCTGGACACCAAGGACAAGGCCAACCGCACCCGGGTCGCCCTGGACGGCGAGATCAACGAACAGCGCAAGCAGGTCGCGGTGATGGCCAAGCGCAAGGAGCAGGCCGAACGGGCCCTGAGTGTGGCCACCACGCCCAAGCCGCAGACCACCGCCGACGCCGGCTCCAACCGGGGCACCTCCAGCGCCAACGCGAAGGCCGCACCGCGCAACTCCGACGGCTCCTGGCCCTCCGAGTCGTGCAGCGTCAACGACCCCACGCCGGCCAACGGCTGCATCACCCCGCGCACCCTGCACGCGCTCAACCAGGCCAAGGCCGCGGGATTCACCCGGTACGTCTCGTGCCACCGCCCCAGCGGCTCGGGTGAACACCCGAAGGGCCGGGCCTGCGACTTCGCGGCGCAGAAGAACGGCTTCGGCGGCGACGCCACCGGCGGCGACAAGACGTACGGCAACAACCTGGCCGCGTACTTCATCCGCAACGCGGACCGGCTCGCCGTGCTCTACGTGATCTGGTACAGGCAGATCTGGCTGCCCAGCAGCGGGTGGAAGTCGTACAGCGGGGCGGGCGGCGACCCGTCCAGCGACCACACCAACCACGTACACCTGTCGGTCTACTGACCGACGCGTCGTGATGCCTGTGAGCCACTGGATGGCTCACAGGCATCACGTGCGTCAGGGGCCGGGCTACGTCACCGGGCGTACCCCTGATGTCGTCGCTCGTCGGACGACCCGGCGGTGGCCGGCGGGCAGCATCGCGGTATGCCTCGGATCCGACCCACCACCCGCAAGGCGCTGCTCACCCTGCACCTCGTCACCTCGCTGGGCTGGCTCGGCGCCGACCTGGTGCTGCTCACCCTCGGCGTCGCCGTGCAGCGGGGCGCCGATCCGGCGGTGGTCTATCCGGTCACGGCTCTGGTCGGCACGGTGCTGTTCGCGCCGCTGAGCGTCCTGGTGTGGTTGATCGGAGTCGCCAGCTCGCTGCTCACCCCGTGGGGCCTGCTGCGCCACCGGTGGGTGCTGGTCAAGCTCGTGATCACCACGGTGATGGTCGGGCTGGTGCTGTTCCTGCTCACCCCGAATCTGCGTCACGCCGGAGCGGTCGGCGCCGCCCTGCCCGCCCGCGATCGCGCCGACCTGGTCATCGCGCCGGCGGTGTCGACCAGCCTGATGGTCATCGCGACAGTGCTCTCCACCTACAAGCCGTGGGGCCGACGTCCCACCACCCGCCCGACCCGCAAGAGCGCGCCAACCCCGATCTAACGCGCCCGCCCCGCCCTACGCGCCCGCGATCTTGCACTTACTACGCCGACATATGGGTTCCATCCCACCGATATCGACAGCTGAAACTGCAAGATCGGCGCGCCAGGGGCGCGGCACGGGGTCGGCCACGGGTCGGGACGCGGGTTAGGGGTTAGAGGGCGGGGTGTTGTTGGTGCGGTCCAGGGCGGCGCCCAGCCGGGTGGCCAGGGCGAGGTGAGCGGCTTGGGCCTGGCGGAACGCGTAGCGGAACAGGGGCCTCGGCGCGGTCAGGGTGATCTCGACGTCGACGCGGGTCAGGCCGTCCGGCTCGGCGCGTAGACGGGTGTGGTTACGCACAGTGGTGGCCGGCCACTGGCGGGCCACCATGACGATCTCGTCGGCCTCGCTGATCAGCACGTCCGCGTGGTAGGTGGTCCGGAAGCGCAGCGGACCGGCCGCCAACCGGTCGTTGATCGTGTAGCTGGCCTGCGCGCCGGGCCGGGGCGGTACCCGGCGAACCCGCACGATCAGCGGATGCAGCTCGCCCTGCCGGGTCAGGTCGCTGAGCAACGCTGCTGCCTCGGCGGGTGAGCACCGCGCCTGGACGGTGTAGCTGAAGGTATCGCTGCTGAGCACACCGTCTCCCGCCGTCGTCTGGTCGCCCGATCGTCCCGTACCGATGTCTGGCTGGCAACGCCCCAGGGACCCTCAGCGCCGGGCCGGACCGGGCCGATGCGACGACCTGCCACCACCTGCGCCATTAAGGTCGGTTAGTACGAAATCTTCCGAAGGTGCCGGAGGGCGGCCAGCATGAACGGCGACGACCGATGAGTGGGCACGTGATGGTCTTCGCGCCCACCCCACAGCTGACGGTGATGGTGGACCAGCCCAACGACCACCCCGAGCTTCATCTGCACTTCGGCGGGCAGGGCGTCTGGCAGGCCCGGATGGTGCTCTCCCTCGGAGTCCACGTGGTGCTCTGCGCCGCCCTCGGCGGTGAGATCGGCCAGGTGCTGGAGCCACTGCTGGTCAGCGAGGGTGCGGACCTCAAGGTGGTGGTCCGTGACTCCGGCAGCGGCGGGTACGTGCACGATCGCCGCGACGGCTCCCGGCAGGAGATCGCCGACGTGCCCGGACAGCCGCTGAGCCGGCACGAGATCGACGAGCTGTACAACCTTGCCCTCGGCGAGGGCTTGCGGGCCTCGGTGAGCATCCTCAGTGGGCCGAACGAACCGTGGCTCGTACCGGCCGACCTGTACCGACGCTTCGCCGCCGACCTCGGCGCGAACGGTGCTCGGGTGGTGGTCGACCTCTCCGGCGATCACCTCGCTTCGGTGCTGGAGAGCGGGGTGTTCTTCCTCAAGGTCAGTCACGAGGAGTTGATCCGCGACGGCCGCGCCCGCAGCGAGGACACCGAGGAGCTGACCCGGGCCATGTACGAGTTGCACGCGGGCGGCGCCGAGACGGTGGTGGTGAGCCGCGCCGACCAGCCGGCGTTGGCGCTCATCGACGGGGAACTGTTCCAGGTCGAGATGCCCCGGCTGGAGGCCGCCGACCCACGGGGCGCGGGCGACTCGATGACGGCCGGAGTGGCCGCCGTCGTGGCCAGGGGCGGCGACATTCGGACCGCCATCCGCACCGGCGCCGCCGCCGGCGCGCTGAACGTGACCCGGCACGGCCTGGGCACCGGGCGGCTGGACTCGATCACCGGCCTGGTGGACCGGGTCCGGCTGGTGCCGGCGGACAGCCGTCAACAGGAGCGGACCACCCCGGACGAGTTGGCCGGCCGGGTGGTCGAGCGATGACCCTGCGGGTGTTGATCACCAACGACGACGGGGTCGCCGCGCCGGGCATCCAGGCGCTGGCCTGGGCAGCCCGGCAGCGGGGCCTGGACGTCGTCGTGGCC
Organism: Micromonospora sp. NPDC049089; assembly: GCF_040648775.1. NCBI lineage: Bacteria > Bacillati > Actinomycetota > Actinomycetes > Micromonosporales > Micromonosporaceae > Micromonospora > Micromonospora sp. NPDC049089. The sequence continues at coordinate 2,059 of NZ_JBEZEH010000073.1, read as the reverse complement.
GCGCCGATGGAGGAGGCGAGCGGCACCAGTGCCGCGATGAGCGCCGTGGAGCGCGACGGGCGGGTCGTCGTGAACGAGCATCCGCTGCCGGACCTGGCGGGGGTGCCGACGTACGGGGTCGCCGGGTCCCCGGGCTTCATCACGCTGATCGCCCTGCACGGGGCGTTCGGACCACCGCCGTCGGTGGTGCTCTCCGGCGTCAACCGGGGCGCCAACGCCGGCCGGGCGGTGCTGCACTCCGGGACCGTGGGCGCCGCGTTCACCGCCGCCAGCAACGGCTGCCGGGCGATGGCGGTCTCCCTGGACGTGCTCTCCGCCGGCGAGGCGACGGCCGCGAGCGGTGGCGCCGCGGTGGATGCCGCAGCCCGGATACGCGACGCCGAGCGGCACTGGGGCACCGCCGCGCGGGTCGCCCTGGACCTGCTCCCCCGCCTGACCTCCGCGCCCATGGAGAGCGTGCTCAACGTGAACACCCCGGACCTGCCGCACGGGCAGTTGCGCGGGGTGCGGCGCGGCACCCTGGCCAGCTTCGGCCAGGTGCAGATGACGGTGGCCGAATCCGGCCACGGGTTCGTCCGTACCTCGCTGGAGGAGCCGGGGCAGGCCGCACAGCCGGGCACGGACGTGGCGTTGCTGGCCGCTGGGTACGCGTCGGTGACGGCCATCCGAGCGGTCACCGAGGCGACCGACATCGACCTGACCGGTCTGGACGAGCAGCCCTGACGGGGAGACCCGGCGCGCTCAGGCGCCGGGGAGCACCTCGGGGGTGGGAGCAGCGCCGGCGAAGTAGGGCTCCGGGGCACCGAAGAGGCCGAGCAGGCCGGTCACCCAGAGCTGCCGGTGCACGAATCGGCTCGGCTGGGTCACCACCAGCTTGACGTCGCTGACCTCGGCTGTCTGGAAGCCGGCGACCATGGCGCTGATGCCGACCGAGTCGATGAAGGTGACCAACCTCATGTTGAGTTCGATGCGCAGGGGGCGGCCCTTGGCCAGCACCTCTGCGATCGCTTCGCGCACCTCGTACGCTGTGTCGACGTCGATCTCACCCCGCGGGGCGATCTCCACGACACCACCGGACAGAACCGACTTCACGATCGACAGGCTCACGCGAGCACCTCCACCCGCCCGTCCCCCGGGCGTCTCATCAGTACGCGGGCCGCGACCGAGAGTATTCCTCTGACGGCCTCGGTCGCCACCCCTCGGGATGAGCAATTCACGGATCCGGGCCCACAAAGCCACCCATATCCGTACTTTTCAGTATCTGATTACTCAAGACTTTTCGTTATCTGACCATCGGCGATCAGTCGGGACCGGCCCGCCGCCGAACCAGGGTAGCGGTCCGGAGCCGGCGCGCCCGACATGCGGCCCATGACCTACGCCCGCCCCGTGTGCCGTCGGCGTGTCGCCCACCGTCGGCCGGCGCGGCCCGCGCCCCCGGTTGCCGACGCGCCCTAGCATCGGCCGGGACACCACCGCTACGGAGAGGATCTTCGATGATCAAGCGACTTGCCGGGCTGGCCGGCGTCGGTGTTCTGCTCGCCCTCGTCCTGGCCTGCGGTTTCGGTGGCGGAGGCGACGATGACGACGATGACGACGACTTCGCCCGAGGTGTCGCCGTGTCAGCCGTGCGCTGATTCGGTGGCGCGCAGGTTCCCAGCGCGCCGGGCTACCGGTGCTGCGTGCAGCTCGGGGTTTGCGTCCGGCTGACCCGGGGCACTGCGGGGTAGGCGACACCGTGACGCGCTGGAAAGACGCCGAAGTCCGAAGTGGCCGGCGGCTTCGGCACCTGAGGAGGTAACCACGATGTTCGGAACCAACCTGCTGGACCGCCGCAGCAAGCCGGAGCGGATCGCGGACCAGGCATGGGAGCACCTGCTCTCAGCGGTCAGCTACGCCGGTGACAGTGTGCGGGACACCGCCCGATCGGCCCGCCAGAACAGCAGCGACCTCGCCGACGGGGCGGGTGACCTGGTGGGCTCCGCCGCCGAGGAGGCGCGACGCCGCGCCTCGCTGGCCTTCGACGCGCTCGCCGGCCGCCAGCCGGCACTGCCCTGGACGC
>NZ_JBEZEH010000072.1:0-29405 GCF_040648775.1 Micromonospora sp. NPDC049089 | reverse complement strand
CCAGGAGGCGGTCGAACAGGCCACCGGTGGCCCGTTGAGCTGGGCCGATCTCGCCGCCGACCTCGGCTACAGCGACCAGGCCCACCTGGTCCGTGACTTCACCGCCGTGGCCGGGGTGTCCCCCGCCGCGTACGCCCGCTCGGTGCGCTGAGAGAGCCGGAAGCTGCCAGAGCTGCGAAAGCCGCAGATCAGCGACGCCGCAGGACGACCACGGCGACGTCGTCCTGGATCTCCGGTGGGGCCAACTCCGCCAGCAGCCGGGCGCAGAAGTGGTCGAGGTCACCGTCGACGGTCGCTGCGCTCGCGGCCAGCGCGGCCAGCCCTTCGTCGATGGTGGCGTCCCGTCGCTCGATCAGCCCGTCGGTGTAGAAGACCAGCGTGGCTCCGGCCGGCACCACGAACTCCAGGTCGGCCGGGCGCGGGGCGCGGACGCCGAGCAGCGGCGCGCCGTGCTGCACGAACTCGACCTTGCCGTCCATGATCAGCAGCGGCGGAAGGTGCCCGGCGCTGGCCAGCCGGACCCGTCCGGTCGGTGGGTGCAGCAGCAGGACACAGAGCGTGGCGATCTCGTTCGGCAGCAGCGTCCGCATCAGCTCGTTGACGCGGTGCAGGATCTCGCCGGGCTGGTGGCCCTCGACCGCGTACGCCCGCACCGCGTGCCGCAGCTCGGCCATCACTGTTGCCGCGTGCAGCGAGTGGCCGGCGACGTCCCCGATCGCGAGCAGCAGGTGACCGTCGAGCATCACCAGCTCGTAGAAGTCGCCGCCCACCTCGGTCTGCGCGCTGGCCGGCTCGTAGCGCACCGCGAGGTCCAGGCCGGCCACCGTGGGCAGCCCTCGCGGGAGCAGGCTGCGTTGGAGCGTGACAGCGATCCGGTGCTCCTCGTCGAACGAGCGCTGCCCCTCGACGGCCGCCGCCACCGCCTGGGCCAGTTGCTTGAGCACCGGGGTCTGCGCGGTCTGGGTGGCGGTCGGAACCACCACGTACAGCGGGGCCCGGTCCTCGCGCAGTCGGGCGGCGGCGACTGTCACTGTGTCGTCCGCCGGCCAGTCGACAAGCGCCCAGCTCTCCGGGGCCTCCACCCGCACCGTGGCGCCGGTGGGTACCCCGGTGTCGTCGACGACCCACGGCACCACGCTGGCCGCCGTGCCGGGACCGGCGCAGACGCCCGCGAGGCAGTCACCGTCGAAGGTTTCGGCGACCACCGCCGCCGGGCTTCTGAAGATCTGGGCGGCGCCCTCGGCGGCGGCCTCCAGCAGACGCGCGAAGGTCGGCGCGGCGTGCACCGCGACCGTCGTGTCGGCCAACCCGAGCAGCCGCTCGGCGAGCAGTTCGGCGCGCTGCCGCGCCTGGTAGTAGCGCAGCACCGCCCGGGTGGTGGCGATCAGCTCCTCGGGCTCGATCGGCTCGGTCAGGTACGCGTCAGCGCCCCGGGTCAGCCCCTGGGCGCGGTCGGCCACGTCCACGGCGTGCGCCGACACGTGGATCACCGGCATCGCCGGGTGCCGCATCTTGATCTGTTCGCAGACCTCGTAGCCACTCAGGTCGGGCAGCCGGACGTCGAGGACCACCAGGTCGATCCGGTCCACCTCGACCCGAGCCAACGCCTCGGCGCCGTTCTCGGCCTCCAGCACCGTGAACCCGGCCCGGGTCAGCCAGCTGACCAGCAGGTAACGCTTGGTACGACTGTCGTCGACCACCAGGATGGTTGTCGGCATGCCGTCCACGCCGTCACGCCCCGCCTGTGGGTAGGGAGACGGTGAACGTGCTGCCTTCGCCCTGCGCGCTGGTCAGCTCCAGTGACCCGCCGAGCAGCGTCACCAACCGCCGGGCGTACGGCAGACCGAGGCCGGTGCCGCCGACCCGGGTGGCGCCGGGGATCTGGTAGAACTCCTCGAAGATCCGGTCGTGCAGCTCCGGGGCGATGCCCGGCCCGGTGTCGCTGACCTCGAACTGCCAACGGTCGCCGTGTTGGCTGGCCCGCAGCCGCACCTCGCCGCGCTCGGTGAACTTCAACCCGTTGTGCAGCAGGTTGCGCAGCACCTGACCGAGCAGCACCTCGTCGGTGCGCAGCAGGGCTGGCCCGGTGAGCTCCTCCACGACGAGCTCCACCTCCGGGCGGGTGGCCAGCGCGCGCAGGGTGCCGCGTAGTTGACCGAAGAGCGGCCGCAGGTCGACCTCGGTCACGTCCGGCTCGATCCGACCGGACTCCGCCTTGGCCAGGTCGAGGAGTTCGTTGACCAGGTTGAGCAGGTCCGCCGCCGATGAGCGGATCAGATCGACCTGGCGGCCCTGCTCGTCGGTGAGCGGGTCGGAAGCGGAGTCGGTGAGCAGCCGCCCCAGGCCGATGATCGCGGTGACCGGCGCGCGCAGTTCGTGGCTCACGTTGGCCAGGAACCGGCTCTTCGACTCACTCGCCGCGCGGAGCTGGGCCGACTTCTCGTCCAGCTCGGCGTAGAGGGCGACGACGCCCCGGTTGGTCTCCTCCAACTCCTCGGTGAGCTGGTTGTAGAGCGCCAGCACGCCGCGGTTGGTTTCGGCCAGCTCCTCGTTCAGCACGGCCAACTCGTCGCGCTGACTGCGCACCTCGTCCAGTGCGGAGATGAGTTGGCCGTTCTGCACCGTCAACTCGTCCAGCGCACTGCTCGGCGCGGTGCGGCCGAGTTCGGTACGGAACTCGGCGAGCCGCTCCGGGGTCGGCATCGGCGCGTTGGCCGGGACTCGTCGGGACATCCGTACGACCGTAACCCCCTCGACGGTCGACACGCTCAGTGTGTCGACCAGTCGGGACACCGCGCCGGACTGCGGTTGGTAGCGGTCGTCCGGCAGCGGGGACACCGGGGCCAGGTCGGCGCGCAGGTGGAATCGGCCGTCGGCGCCCGCGTCGACGTGGAAGGAGACGTCCGCTCCCCCGGCCGTCCGCAGCAGGTCCCGGGCGACCTCGCTGAGCGCTGTGGCGATCCGCACCTGGTCCTGGTGTTCGAGGCCGACCACCGCGGCCACCTCGCGCCCCCGCTGGCGGATCACGAAGATGTCCTGTTCGACCCGCAGTGCCATCTGCAGCAGCGGCTGGGCCGAAGGTTCGTCGGTCATACCAAGGACCTTGCGACAAGTACGCAGGCGTCGTCGCGCCGCACACCCACGTCACGCAGCAGCGTCGCCGCCATCACCAGTGGTGACTTCTCCGTCAGGCCCGGGTAGTCGGCCAACCGCCACCGGTCGGCCACCCCGTCGCTGTGCATCACCAGCCTGGCGCCCGGACCGAACGGGTACGCGTACTCCCGGATCGTCGGCCGCTGGTGCCCGGCGATGCCGGGCAGCGAGACCAGCCCGCGACGCTTGTCGTCAGCATCGACGACCACCCCGGAGATGTTGCCCAGGCCCGCGTAGTGCAGCACCCCGGCCTCGGGTGCCAACTCGGCGACCGCGAGTGCGGCACCACGGGTGTGCGACATGCCGCGGTGCAGGTGACCGACCACCGTCGCCGGTGGGCCGGCCGGGGCGTTGCGGAACGCGGCGAGCGCCGCATCGGTGGCGGCCCCGGCCAGCGGGCCGTGCCCCAATCCGTCGCTGACCAGCACCTGGTGCCGCCCGTCGGCGACCCGGACGGCGTACCCGTCGCCGCTCACCGTCTCGCCGGTCAGCGGTCGGGTGAGAGCGCCCGCCCAGGACGGGGACGGCCGTGCCTCGGCAGGCCAGACCTGCACGGCGAGGACTGTGCCCCGGCCGGGCAGCGAGTATCCGTCGAACCAGCTGGCCTGCCGGACGATGGCACCCAGACCGATACCGAGTGTGCCGGTGGTGGAGTGCCCGTCCTGGGACGAGACGGTCAGGTCGGCCATGCCGGGCCCGGAGTCGATCGCCACCAGCTCCACGCCGGCCAGCCCGTCCCGGCGTACCGGTCGGAGCAGCAGGACACCGTCGTCGGCGTGCTTGACCAGGTTGCTGGTCAGCTCGGCGGCAACGATGGCCAGGTCGGCGATGCGCGCCCCGCTCATCTCCACCTGCGCGCCGAGCCGTTCGGCGGCACGCCGGACGGCACTCGCGGCGCTGCTGGACTCCACTCGGAACCAGATGCCACTGTCGGTGACCGCGTCGGCGTTCACCTGGACCACTTGGTGACGGTGATCCGCGTACCGGTCTCCGCTGACGTCTCGATCTGGAACTCGTCGACCAGGCGTCGCGACCCACTGAGCCCGAGGCCGAGGCCGCCGCCGCTGGTGTAGCCGTCGGTCATCGCCAGATCGAGGTCGGCGATACCCGGCCCGGAGTCGGCGAACACGATCTGCACGCCCTTGCGTCGACCGTTGTCCACGATCGTCACCTCGACCGAACCGCCGCCGCCGTACACCAGGGTGTTGCGGGCCAACTCGCTCGCCGCGGTGACCACCTTGGTCTGGTCGACGAGGGACAGCTTGCTGGCCACCGCCACGGCGCGGACCAACTGCCGGACGCGCACCACGTCCTCATCGCTGCGGACCGACTGCGCCTGTGGCTGGCCCAGGTCGACGCCCGCGGTCATGGCGTGGCCGTCTCGGCGTCCGGATCGTCGTCGAGCTGGTGGTCGAGCTCGTCGGCGTGGGCAGCCGCGATCAGTTCCATGCCGCGCTCGACGTTCAGCGCGGTACGGATGCCGTTCAGCGACAGCCCGAGTTCGACAAGGGTGATGGCGACGGCCGGACGCATCCCGACCACCACCGTCTCGGCGTCGAGCACCTTGGAGATCGACGCGATGGCGGAGAGCATTCGCCCCACGAAGGAGTCGACGATGTCCAGCGCGGTGATGTCGATGATGACGCCGTGGCAGCCGGTGTCCACGATCCGCTCGGCCAGATCCTCCTGGAGCTGGACCGCCGTCTGGTCGGACATGTCGAGCTGGATGGAGACGAGCAGGATGTCGCCGATCTTGAGGATCGGTACGCGTTCCATCAGAAGCCCCGGCGCGGCTGGCGACGGGCGGTCTCCACCCCGTTGAGCCGCAGCACGTGGCGCAGCGCGTCGGCGAGGCTCGCCTTGGTGGCGATGTCACCGAACTCGATGCCGAGCGCCACGATGGTCTGCGCGATCTGCGGGCGGATGCCCGAGATGATGCAGTCGGCGCCCATCAGTCGGGCGGCCACCACGGTCTTCAGGATGTGCTGGGCGACCTGGGTGTCCACCGCCGGTACGCCGGTGATGTCGATGATCGCGTACGGCGAGCCGGTGTCGACGAGGGTCTGCAGCAGGCGCTCCATGACCACCTGGGCCCGGGCCGAGTCCAGGGTGCCGACCAGCGGCACGGCGACGACGCCCTCCCAGAGCTTGACCACCGGTGTGGAGAGCTCGAGCAACTGCTCGGCCTGGTCGGCGATCAGGCTCTCCCGGGTGCGGACGAAGCTCTCGAACGTGAACAGGCCCATCTCGTCGACGAGCCTGGAGAAGGCGACGTAGTCCGACAGCGCGTTCGGGCCCCCGGCCTCCTGCAACAGTTCGGCCAGCACGTCCTTCAGCGCGAAGACGCTGATCGTGGTCTCGGTGGCGGAGAAGCCCTGCCGGGCCCGGCCACGAGACAGCTCGGAGAGCGCGGCGCGCAGTTCGGCGGCGCTTTCGGCGGACAGGTCGATGGTGCCCTGCTCGCTCGTGGCGACGATGGCGCCGTGCAGATCCTGGACCTGCCGGCGCAGCTCTGCCTGGCTCAGCCGGCCCCGCAACGAACTGGTGACGATCTCGGTCCACCGAGTCGTGACCCGTTCGTCCTGCCCGCTGAGCAGCGCGGCGAGCCGACCACTTTCTTCGGTGCTCAACGCCATTTCGAACCCCCTTGACCTGGACCGGGCGGACTCTATCACCGGGGTCTGATCAACTACTTGCCCCGTAGCAACGGAATGACGATGGCCACCGGAGGACGGCTCCCGTTCTACCTCCGGGGATGGTCGTGGGATACCGTTCCCCCGATAACAGGAGGTCTGGCGAATGTCGTTGACGGTGCACACGGAACAACGCGGCGACGTGGTCGTCGTGGCGGTCGCGGGCGAGCTGGACATGGCCACCGCACCGCAGCTGCAGGACCAGATCACCGACCTGCTCGACAAGGGCCGCAACCGGCTGGTGTTCGACCTGGCGGACGTCTCGTTCTGCGACTCGACCGGCCTGTCGGTCTTCGTCCGCGCCAAGAACAGCTGCGACGAGGCCGGCGGCGTGGTCCGGCTGGCCGCCCCGCAGCGCGGCGTGCTGCGCATCCTTGAGGTGAGCGGGCTGGTCGAGGTGCTGCACACCTACCCGACGGTGGATGAGGCAGTCGCCGGCGAACCGACGCCGGCTTCCTCCTGACCTGACCGTCGGCGTGCGTCACTCGTCCTCGACGTAACGGGGACGAGCGATCGCCATGCCCGCCGTCGTCTGCACGGCGAGGGCACCCAGCAGGAACCCGATCGGCGCGGTCCAGCCGCCGGTGGCCTCGTAGAGGATGCCGACCATCAGCGGGCCCAGGGCGGCGATCACGTACCCCGTGCTCTGCGCGAACGCGGAGAGCGCCACGGTGCCCTCGGCGGTGCGGGCGCGTAGGCCGATGGCGGTCAGGATCATCGGGAACGCGCCCTGCCCGATCGCCAGGAGGGCGACCCAGAGCAGCGCGGCGCCGTGCGGTGCGAGCGCCAAGCCCAGGTAGGCCAGTGCCGACGCGGTGGTCAGTCCGAGCACCAGCGGCCGCAGGCTGCCGAGCCGACCGGCCAGGGTGGGCATCAGCAGCGCGATCGGCACGCCGAGCGCGGTCACCCCGGCGAGCAGCAGCCCGGCCGACTCCGGCTGGTAGCCGGCGTCACGGAACAGTTGGGCCAGCCAGCCCATGATCGCGTACCCGCTGAGCGACTGCGCCCCGAAGTAGACGGCCATCGCCCAACCGAGCCGGGTCCGCGCCGGCCGGACCCGCGTGGGCGTGGCGACGACCGCCGTCGGGGTCACCCGCCGCGCCGCGGCGCGGGCCCGCAGCGCCAGCGGCACCCACGGGAGTACGGCCACCGCGGCCATCGCGGCCCACACGCCGAGCCCGGCCCGCCACGACCCGAAGGCGTGCGCGATCGGCACCGCGGAGGCGGCGGCCACCGTCGTACCCACTGTCAACGCCATCGTGTACGCGCCGGTGACCAGGCCGGTGCGGTGCGGGAAGTGCTGCTTGACCAGCATCGGCAGCAGGATGTTGGCGACCGCGATGCCGGACAGCGCCAGCGCGCTGGTGAGCACGAAGATCAGGGCCGAGTCGGTGGCGACCCGGAGCACCTGGCCGACGGCGAGGGCGAGCATGGCGACCATCAGCACCCGGGCCGGCGCCACCCGGCGGACCAGCCACGGGGTGAGCGCGCCGAGCCCGGCGAACGCGATGGTCGGCAGGGTGGTGACGAGGCCGGCGGTGACGCCGGAGAGGCCCAGCCCGTCGCGGACCTCGTCGAGCAGTGCGCCGAGGCTCGTCACCACGGCGCGCAGGTTGAGCGCGACCAGCAGCATCCCGACCAGCACCAGCGCGCCACCGGTCGCCGGGTGCGTCCGCCCGCCGGGGCCGGGGTCCCGCGTCGGACGACTGTCGATGGCGACGGGGGCGGGCAGCGCCGGAGCGGCGGTTGGTGGCGGGGTCATGACCCTTAACCTACAATCATGGGATGAATTTGGGACCGGTGATGTAACCAGTGCCACCGTCGGTTGAATTCCCCTCCGCACCGCCGGCACCGCCCCGCGGCCAGCCCGCCGTGCCACCACGCGGCCACCGGGTCCGGCAGACCACCGAGCAGCTCCGCGCCCGCATCCTCGGCGGCGAATGGCCCGTCGGAGGGCGCATCCCCACCGAGCCACAACTGGTCGCCGCGCTGGGCGTCGGGCGCAACACCGTCCGTGAGGCGGTCCGCGCCCTGGTGCACGCCGGGGTGCTGGAGTGCCGGCAGGGCTCCGGTACCTACGTGGTGTCCACCGACGAACTGGCCCCGGTGGTCGCCCGCCGACTCGGCGACGACCGGATGACCGAGGTCATCGAGGTGCGCCGCGCGTTCGAGGTGGAGGCCGCCCGGCTCGCCGCGTTGCGGCGTACCCCGGAGGACCTGGCGGCGCTCGACGGCGCGCTCGCCCAGCGCGAGGCCGCCTGGCACGGCGGCCGGGTCGACGCGTTCGTCGAGGCCGACGCGGCACTGCACACGGCGGTGGTCGCCGCCGCGCACAACGCCATGCTCGCCGAGCTGTACGCCTCGGTAGGCACCGCCCTGCGCAGCACAGTCGCCCAGGCCATGGGCGATGAACTCACGCCCGAGCGCTACGTCGACCACACCCGGCTGGTCGAGGCGATCCGGGCTGGCGATCCCGGCCGGGCGGCGCTCGAAGCCGGCGCTTTTCTGGAACCCGCCGAACGGGCATAGGTTGTGCCCGACAGAAAAGCGGACACCTCGGGAGTACGAATGCTCAAGGGCTTCAAAGACTTCATCATGCGCGGCAACGTCGTCGACCTGGCGGTCGGTGTCGTCATCGGCGCCGCGTTCACGGGCGTGGTCACCCAGCTGACCAAGTCGTTCCTCGACCCGCTGATCCGGGTCTTCGTGCTGCTCATCACCGGCAGCGACAAGGGTTTGGCCGGCACGGCACCCAGCTTCCGTGGCATCCCGTTCGACTGGATCGCCTTCGTCAACGCGGTGATCACCTTCCTGCTGACCGCGCTGGCGCTCTACTTCCTGGTCGTCTACCCGATGAACCGGCTGGCCGAGCGGCGCAAGCGGGGCGAGGAGCCGCCGCCCTCGGCGCCGAGCGAGGAGGTCAAGCTGCTCACCGAGATCCGGGACGCCCTGGTCTCCGCCGGCCACACCACCCCCGGCCAGCAGCGTGGGGCGCTGGACGACGTGCTGGGCCGCCGCCCGGAGCCGCCGACGCAGCGCTGACCCGAACGGATGCACATCGGCCCCTGCGGGATTCCCGCAGGGGCCGCATCTTCTCGTACGTGTGTTCGATAGAGTCCCGCCATGGAGCAGCGAAAGCACTGGTGGAACGGGAAGTGGGGGCGGCTGGCCCGGCGGGACGTCTTCCTGCGGGTGGACGCCGACCGCTGGCACGTCGAGCAGCGGGCCGGCGGCGCCGAGGGCATCTCCCGTTTCTACGAGTACGGCAGTGCGGACGAGGCCGAGGACACCGTCCGGGCGCTGCTCGACGGCCCGGACACCTGGCGGGAGCTGTCCCCCCGCCCGCCCGGCGGCTGGACCCTCCCGAACACCTGAGTGCGCGGAACACCGTGCACGGGCGCGAGGGTGCTGGGTGCCGTCTGCTGCGTGCCGTCTCTGCTGGGTGCTGGAGGCCGCCTGCTGCGTGCCGCTGCTTGACGTCTGCTGCGTGCTGGGTGCCGTCTGCTGCGTGCCACTGGTGTGGCGGCCCGCCGCCGCCACCTTTTGCGCGGGCCGTGGAGGCGGCATTGCTTTTGGCGGTGATGACTGTGAGGCATCAATATGACTCACAGTCATCACGCTCCCGAGCCCATCGCCTCCGAGCCCATCGCCCCCGGCCCACAGCCTCCGAGCCCACCGCCTCCCCGACCCCCCGCCTCCGAGCCCATCGCCTCCGGACCTGCCACCTCCGAGCCCATCGCCTCCGGACCGGTCACCTCCGAGCCACTGCTCTGGAACGAGGTGCGACCACACCGAGGCCACCGCTGCCGCTGCGCGGCGGGTGGGAGGGACGGGCAGGCGGGCCGGCAGCGGACGGACGGGGTGGGTGGGCGGCGGCGTTTAGCGGCGCGCTGCTCTGGGAACCGCAGCGGGATGGACCAGCAGGACGAGCAGCAGGCGACCATCTCGCGGATCACCACCGGGATGCCGGTGATCGACTCAGCTGGCACCGAGGTCGGCACCGTGGACCTCGTCCAGCGGGGTGACCCGAACGCGGTGACCGTCCAGACACCGACCGCTGACCCGGGCAGCAGCCTGGACGAGCTGATCGAGGCGACCGCGGTCGAGGAGCCGGACGTCCCAGCCGATCTGGCGGCGCGACTGCTGCACAGCGGCTATCTGAAGGTCTCGACCGACCTGACCCGCACGGGCGCGGTCTACGTACCGGCCGACCGGATCGGGTCGGTGGCTGACGGCCGGGTCCTCCTGGCCGTCGGGGTGGCCGACCTGCCGCCCGAGGAGTGACCCAACCGCCCTGATCGACTCAGGTTCACGGAAATCGGGGTGTCCGGAGCCTCGGGACGGCCCGACTTCATGAAACCCGAGTGGATCTGCCCGACGCGGCGGGAGCAGGCTCGCCCGGCGCGGCGTGAGCGGGCGCGGCCGGCGCGGGTTGGCGGCGGTGGAAGAGAAGCAGCATCAGGCAGCCCGCGACCAGGCCCCAGAACGCGCCGCCCACGCCGATCAGCGTCACCCCGGACGCGGTCACCACGAAGGTGACCACGGCGGCCTCCCGGGTCGCCGGGTCGGTCACCGCCGCGGCGAGCGCGGTGGCGAGGGCACCCAGCAGCGCCAGCCCGGCGACCGCCTCGATGAGGATCGGTGGGGCGACCGCCACCAGCGTGGTGGCCACGCCGGCGCCCAGTCCGAGCACGGCCAGCCCGACACCTGCGGTGACCGAGGCGATCCATCGCCGCTCCGGGTCGGGGTGCGCGTCGGGGCCGGCGGCCAGCGCGGCGGTGATCGCCGCGAGGTTCACCGCGTGCCCACCGGCCGGGGCGGCGAGCAGACTGGCCAGGCCGGTGGTCCGCAGTGCGGCGCCGAACGGCGGCCGGTAGCCGTAGCCGACCAGCACCGCCATGCCGGGCACGTTCTGCGCGGCCATGGTGACCAGGAACAGCGGCAGGGCCACCCCGACGAGCGCGGACGCGTTCCAGGCTGGCGCGGTCAGCGTGACCGACGGGATCAGCGCGGCAGCGGTGAGGCCGGTCGGCGGTGCGGTCAGTGCGATCGCCGCCACGGCCACCATCAGCGCACCGGGCACCGCCCAGCGTCGGGCGAACCGGTGCAGCAGCAGCCAGCCGACCACCACCGATCCGGCCACCACCGGCAGCTCGACCAACGCGCGGACCGGGGCGGTGCACAGCGGCAACAGCACCCCGGCGAGCATGGCGCCGGCCACCGGCTTGGGGATGGCGGCTACCGCACGGCCGAGCGGCGGGAACAACCCGGCCGCGACGATCAGCACACCGGAGACGAGGAAGGCACCCACCGCTACCGGCCATCCTCCCGGCGGTGGTCCGGTCGCCACCAGCAGCGCCGCGCCTGGAGTGGACCAGGCCACGCTCATCGGTATCCGGTACCGCCAGCCCAGCCAGGCGGCGGCGAACCCACATGCCACGCAGAGAGCGAGCAGGCCGGAGGCGGCCTGTGCGTCCGACGCGCCCGCCGCTCGGAGCCCGGCCAGCACGACGGTGAACGAGCTGGCGAAGCCCACCAGCGCGGTCACCGCCCCTGCCAGCACCGGTTGCACGCGTCCGGCCACCACACTCCTCCCGACTGTTCCGTTTACGGAACGGAAGCGTGTAGCACGATAGCCGGGTGCCGCACCCACCACCAGCCCCGCGCCCGGGCCTCGACGTGGATCCCGCCGTCGTCGGGCGCCGCGTCCGCGCCCTGCGCGAGGAGCAGGGGATGTCGCTGTCCACACTCGCCCGGCTCGCCGGTGTCGGAAAGGCCACCCTCTCCGGCCTGGAGCACGGCACCCGCAACCCGACCCTGGAGACGCTCTGGGCGGTCACCGCGCAGCTCGGCGTACCGCTGACGGCGGTGCTGGCGGAGCCGGCCGCCGGGCCCACCGTGCACGGCACCGCGGTCACCGCCACCCTGCTGGAGGTCTTCACCGACACCGACGCGACCTACGAGCTGTACCGGATGCGGGTCGCGCCCGGCGCCGGCCAGCTCTCGCCCGCCCACCCGGCGGGAGTCACCGAGCACGTCACCGTGTTCGCCGGGGTGCTGCGCGCCGGGCCGGCCGACGCACCGCTGACGGCCGCGGCCGGTGGCCACCTCCGCTGGGTGTCGGACGTGCCACACAGCTACGCGGCGGTGGGCGACGAGGAGGTCGCCGCGAGCCTGCTGCTGCGCTATCCGCGCCGCTGAGACCGCGCCGATCGGTCACGGACCGTCGACCTCGTCGACGATAATCGCAATCATTTCTCGACCTAGGTAGGAGGCGTAGAGACGAATGCCGGTTGTTCTTGGCAAGCTTGACCCCATGACGCTGATCCTCCGCTCGGTCATCCTCAACGACATCGGCTTGGTGCGCACCAACAACGAGGACTCCGCCCTCGCCGGTGACCGCCTGATCGCGGTCGCCGACGGCATGGGTGGGCTGCCTGCGGGCGAGGTGGCGAGCGAGATCGTGATCCGGATCCTGGACGAGCTGGCTCCCCCCACCGACCCCGACGGCGCCGCCGACGCGCTGCGTGCCGTGGTCAGCACCGCCAACCAGCGCATCCACGCCGCCATCACCGTCGACCCGAGCCGGGACGGCATGGGTACGACGCTCACCGCGGCGCTACTGGCCGGGGAGACGCTGGTGCTGGCCCAGGTGGGCGACTCCCGCTGCTACCTGCTGCGTGAGGGGGAGCTGACCCAGCTCACCCGGGACGACACGTTCGTGCAGGCGCTTGTCGATCAGGGGACCCTCTCTCCCGAGCAGGCCCGCCACCACCCGCAGCGGTCCCTGGTGACCCGGGCCGTGCAGGGCGCCGACACCCCACCGGCGGTCGGGGTGCTCACCGTGGTCGCCGGTGACCGGCTGCTGCTGTGCAGCGACGGGCTCTCCGACTACGTCGAGGACGAGGCCATCGCCGCGGCCCTGGGCATGTACGCCGACCGCCAGCAGTGCGGTGAGCAGCTGGTGAAGCTGGCTCACCACGCCGGCGCACCGGACAACGTCACAGTCGTGGTCTCCGACGTCGTCGCCCGCTGACCCGTACGGCTCCCTCGGCGGCTCACCCGAACCGACTGGTTCGGGTACCGCTGCCACAGTAGGTGGTTGTGCCATCTAGCTAGCGCCGCTACTGTCCGACGCGTGGATTCCGACCGGCGCGGGCAGTGGCTGCGGGGGGTGCTCGACATCTGCGTCCTGGCCCTGCTGTCCAAAGGCGAGTCCTACGGCTACCAACTCGCCCAGGCGCTCGACGCGGCGGGCGTCGGGCCGATCCAGGGCGGCACGCTCTACCCGGTGCTGCTGCGCCTACAGAAGACCGGCCTGGTGACCGCGCAGTGGCGGGAGGGCAGCGCCGGGCCGGCCCGCAAGTACTACCGGCTCACCGACGACGGGCACGCGGCGCTCCACGCGGGCGGCAGCGCCTGGCTCACCTTCGTCCGGCCGGTGAACGACATCGTCACGAAGGGGGTCACCCGGTGAACGCCGACGATTGGCTGCGCACGCTCACAGCCGAGCTGCACCAGCGCCGGGTCGCGGCGGACGCCGCACGGCACGTGGTCGCCGAGGCCGCCACGCACCTACGCGAGGGCGGCGGCGACCCCTGGGTCGTCTTCGGCCCACCCCAGCAGTACGCGGGCGCTGTCGTGGAGAGCATCGGCACCGCGCCCGGCCCGCGCCCCGGGCCGGTCCGGCTGCACGCGGCAGGCATCACCAAGCGGTACGGACGGCGAACCGTGCTGCGCGACGCCACGCTCACCGTCCGGGCCGGACAGATCGCCGCCGTCGTCGGCGCGAACGGCTGCGGCAAGAGCACCTTCCTCCGGATCTGCGCCGGCCTCATGTCACCGGACGCCGGTGAGGTGACCGTCTCCGGGCGGCTCGGCTACTGCCCGCAGTCTGGCGGCACCGCCGACTTCCTGCTCGCCGACGAGCACTTCGTGCTGGTCGGCGCCGGTCAGGGTGTGGCCCGGGGCCCGGCCCGCCGCGCCGGTCGGGCGGCGGCACGGCAGCTCGGCTGGGAAGCGGGCGGCGACGTGCAGGCCCGCCACCTGTCCGGCGGCACTCGACAGAAGCTCAACCTGACCATGTCCACGCTCAGCGCCCCCGACGTGCTGCTGCTCGACGAGCCGTACCAGGGCTTCGACCAGGGCACGTACGTCAACTTCTGGGACCAGCTCAGCAGGTTGCGCGACGCCGGCGCGGCCATCGTCGTGGTGACCCACCTGCTCAACCAACTCGACCGGGTGGACATCGTGCTCGACCTGACCCCGGCACACGAGTCCGGGTGGCACGCGCCCGGCATCCAGGGAGGCCGCCCGTGAACCGGCTCGTCACCGTCGCCGAGATGACCCTGCGGGAGCTGCTGCGGCGTCGAGGCGTACTCCTGCTGTTGTTGTTGATGCCGTTGACCTTCTACCTGATCCGGCGGGACGCCTACCTCGGGCAGTCGGTTCGCTCGCTGCTGCTCGGCGTGGGTTGGGCGGTGAGCACCGCCGCGCTGTTCGCCACGACCGCGGCCCGCGAGCTGGAGCCGAGGCTGCGGCTGGCCGGCTACCGCCCACACCATCTCTATCTCGGTCGGATGCTCGGCCTGTGGACGGTGGGGCTGGTCATCTCCGTACCCTTCTTCCTGCTCCCGATGATCGACGGCGCGGACCTGCGGTACGGCGGCCTGGCGGCGGCGCTGCTCTGTTCCGTCGCGGTGGCGGCGCCGTTCGGAATGCTGATCGGTGCGCTGCTGCCCCGCGAGTTGGAGGGCACGCTGCTGCTGCTCACAGTGGTGACGGTGCAGATGCTGATCGACCCGGCCGGGTCGGGGGCGAGATTGACGCCGTTCTGGTCGAGCCGGGAGATCGCCACCTGGACGGTCGACAACACCGACCAGGGCTACCTCTCCCGTGGCCTGCTGCACGGGGTCGCCGTCACCGCCCTGCTGGCTCTGGGCGTGGCCGCGGTGGCCAGCGTCCGCCTGCGCCGCCGTCGCCACCTGCGGCACCTGCCGGTCGGCTGACGCCGGGCCGGCCGCGGATCGGGCCAATCCGGTTGCTGCGACCCGCGCGGCGGGTTGAGATGGGCGAATGACCATTCGCCGGGTGACCGACGACGACCGTCTCACCACCAGCTTTCCGCTTGCCGCGTACGCCTTCGAGTCCTCGCCGCTCAGCGCCGCCCGGACGGCGGAGTTTCGCGACTACCTGCCCTACAACCAGGGCAACCGGACGTTGATCGCCGAGGAGGACGGCACCACGTTGGCCGCCGTCTCGGCCATCCCGATGCGACAGAACCTGCGCGGGGTGGTGCTGCCGATGGCCGGTGTCGCCGGGGTGGCTACCCATCCGCTGGCCCGCCGGCAGGGACACGTCCGGACGTTGCTGCACCAACTCCTCGACGAGATGCGCGACGAGGGCCATCCGCTCAGCGCGCTCTATCCGTTCCGGCCCAGCTTCTACGCCCGGTTCGGCTACATCGGGCTGCCCAAGCCGCGCCGGGTCACCTTCACCCCGGCCAACCTGGGTTCGCTGCTCCGGGTGGACCTGCCCGGCGAGGTCGGCTGGGAGCGCGTTGCCGCCGGCTATCCGGCGTGGCGGGCGTTCACCGAACGCAACCTCCAGGAACGACACGGCTTCGCGATCTTCCCGGAGAACCGGGCGGTCGGGATGCGTGACCGCGACGAGTACTGGTTGCTCACCGCCCGGGTCGGCGGGGAGGTCACCGGCGCGGTGACGTACCGGATCGACGATTACGGCGGCACGCTGCACGGCAACGAGCTGCTGGTCACCGACCCGCTCGCGCGGGCGCTGCTGTTGCAGTTCTTCGCCCGGCACGTCGACCAGATCGAGCGGATCACCGTTCAGGTTCCGCCGGACGAGTTGCCCGAGCTGTGGCTGACCGACCTGGACGTGCACGTCGAGGCCCGTACCCAGGTGCCGGGTTCGTCCGCGCCGATGGCCCGGCTGCTGTCGCTGGACGCGTTGAGCGGGCTGCCCGCCGGCCCGGGCCGGGTGCGGATCGAGCTGACCGGGGACCGCTGGTTGGCCGGCACCCACCTGCTCGACGGCACGACCGGGGCGCTGGAGTTGGTCGACGACACCACCGGCCGCGCGCCGACCGCCACGCTCACCGCCGCCGGTCTCTCCGCCCTCGCGTACGGGGTGCTGGACCCGGCCGAGCTGCCACTGCGCGGTCTGGGCGAGGTGCCGGTGGACGCCGCCACGGAGTTGCGCGGCCTCTTCCCCCGCCGGGTGCCGTACCTCTTCGCCGACTTCTGAGCCCTCCTCACAAACGGGTTTGTCGCCTCGGCGAGCGTGGGTACGGTCCCGCGAATGCCGGAGTGGTTACAGGCGGGTGGATGGGGGTTGCTGGCCGGGTCGGCTCTGCTGGTCGGGGCGGCGGTCGGCTGGTTCGCCCGGGTGCCGCAGCGCCTCATCGCGTCGATCATGGCGTTCGGCGCGGGAGTGCTGCTCTCCGCCGTGTCGTTCGAGTTGATCGCCGAGGCGCACGCGCAGGGCGGGCTCCTGCCCACCGCTCTCGGCGCTGCCGCCGGCGCGGTGGTCTACACAGTGGCCAACCTGGCTCTCGCCCGGCACGGCGCTCGGCACCGGAAGCGGTCCGGCGACCAGCAACCCTCCGAGAGCGAGCAGCCTGGTTCCGGCTCGGCGCTGGCCGTCGGCGCGCTGCTCGACGGCGTACCGGAATCGGTCGTGATCGGCGCCAGCCTGCTCGGCGGCGGCGCGGTCAGCCTGGTCACGGTGGCGGCGGTGTTCCTCAGCAACGTCCCGGAAGGGCTGTCCAGCGCCGCCGGCATGCGCCAGGCCGGCCGCACCCGACGGTACGTGTTCCTGCTCTGGACCGGGATCGCGCTGATCAGTGGCGTCGCCGCGCTGGTCGGCAACACGCTGCTGGGGGGCGCGCCGCCGGAGGTGATGGCCGCCATCACCGCGTTGGCCGCCGGCGCGATCCTCGCCATGATCACCGACACCATGGTCCCGGAGGCGTTCGAGAACGCGCACCTGCTGGTCGGTCTGATCACCGTCGCCGGCTTCCTGACCGCCTTCGCCCTCTCCCACACCTGATGACGGCGTCTTAGCGGTGCATTAAACCGGCCCGGCGGATTCGTCGCGACGCCGTAGCGGCTCCTAGCATCACGGGGTGCGCATGACGTCGCTTGCCGCTCTCCTCGTCCTCGGTGTCGCCACCGCGACCCTGCCCGCCTGCGCGCCCAACGACCCGGCCCCCACCTTCGAGGCCGGCTCGACCGCCTCGCCGACGGCCCTGCCCACCGGCGGTCAGGGTGAGACGCCGGGGGCTCGCGACGGCCTCGGCGGCCCGGGGGCCAGCGCCAGCCCGAAGCCCGCCAACAAGGTGCTCGCCGCCGGCAACCCGAACGGCAGGGCCACCGTGCCGGCCGAGGCGCGAGCGGCGGACACCTCGAAGCCGACCCGGAGAATCGGCACTGGCACCCCGGCGAGTTGCACCTCCGCGGCGGTGGTGAAGGCCGTCGCGGCCGGCGGAGTCATCACGTTCAACTGTGGACCCGCCCCGGTGACGATCAAGATGGCCGCCACCGCCAAGGTCCGCAACGCCAACGGGCCGAAGATCGTGCTGGACGGCGGCGGCACCGTCACGCTGAGCGGCCAGGGGCAGCGCCGCATCCTCTACATGAACACCTGCGACGAGGCCCAGGGCTTCACCACCTCGCACTGCCAGAACCAGGATCACCCGCAGCTCACCGTGCAGAACCTCACCTTCGCCGACGGCAACTCCACAGGCGAGAAGGCCGAGGGCGGCGGCGGTGGGGCGATCTTCGTACGCGGCGGCCGGCTGAAGGTGATCAACTCGCGCTTCGTCCGCAACCGCTGCGACCGCACCGGCCCCGACCTGGGTGGCGCGGCCGTCCGGGTGCTGAGCCAGTACGAGAACAAGCCGGTGTACGTGGTGGGCAGCACCTTCGACGGCGGCTCCTGCTCCAACGGTGGGGCGCTGAGCAGCATCGGTGTGTCGTGGGTGGTGCTGAACAGCCTGCTCAGGAACAACGAGGCAATCGGCAGCGGCGCCAACCCGGCCAAGTCCGGTACGCCCGGCGGCGGCAGCGGCGGCGCGATCTACTGCGACGGCAACGAGTTCACCGTACGGATCGCCGGCACGATCATCGAGAACAACACTGCCAACGAGGGCGGCGGCGCGGTCTTCTTCGTGAGCAACAACCGCACCGGCACGATGAGGATCGAAAACTCGACCCTGCGGCGCAACCCCAGCGCCACGTTCGAGACCCGTGGCTTCCCCGGCATCTTCTTCCTGGGCGCCCGCAACCCCACCCTCACCAACTCCAAGCTCTCCTAACCCAACCCCGCCCCCCGCTCCCATGGCCCCCGGCGCCGGTGATCAAGAGGTTTCGGTCGTCGGGGCGGCGTTTCCTGACCGAAAGCTCTTGATCGACGAGCTGAGGGGTGGGGCGGAGCGGGCGGGGTGGGCGGGGTGGGGTCAGTAGGGGTTTCCTTCGCCTGGGGGGCGGGCGTGGAGGAGGGCAGCGGGGCGGCCGGGCAGGTTCGGTGCGCCGGACATCGGCGGGCTCGGCGTGTGGTCGCCGTCGGCCATTCCGGCGAAGAGTTCCCTGAGCGCCGTCAGCGCGCTGATCTTCGGCTGCCAGCCCAGCTCGGTCTCCGCGCGCTCGCTGGACATCAGCGGGGCGTTCAGACCCAGCTCCACCCAGCCCGCGTCGACCGGTTGCAGCCGCGCCCGCCAGGTCAGCGCCGCCGCCGCCCGCAGCACCGGCGCGGCGACCGGCACCGTCCAACCATGGAAGTGCCGGGCCACCAGCTCCGGGGTGAGCACCGGGTCCGCGGCGACGTTGAAGGCTCCGCGCGCATCACCCAACACCGCCCGCGCGTACGCGTCAGCCACGTCATCGGCGTGCACCGCCTGCATCCGCAACCGGCGGTTCGTCGGCACCAGCGGGATCCGGCCGAAGCGCAGCAGCCGCACCGGCGCCAACGGGCCGAGGAAGTAACGCGTGATCTCGGCACCGGCGGCCCGCTGGAAGATCAACCCGGGGCGCATCCGTACCACCCGCAGCGTCGGGTGATCCCGTTCGAGCCCGTCCAGCAGCGCCTCCACCTCCGCCTTGTGCTCGCTGTACGACGAACCGGGCACACCGGTTGCCGGCCAGCGCTCACTGATCGGGTGGTCCTTCGGGCCGGGCGCGTAGGTGCCGACCGACGAGGCGTACACCAGGGCTGGCACGCCGGCCTGGACCACCGCGTTGATCACCGCCCGGCTGCCCTCGACGTTGGTCCGGCGCAGCACCCGCTGGTCGTGGCTGGGCTGGATCTGCCAGGCCAGGTGCACCACCGCGTCCGCACCCGCGAACACCTCGGCGAGCTGCCCGGCCGCGCCCGGCGCGCCGATGTCGCAGGAGTGCCACTCCACCTGGTCGTACGGCTCGCCGGCATCCGGGCCGGGCAACCGTCGAACGACACCGGCCAGCTCAACGCCCCGCTCCCGGCGCAGCCGCCGCAGCAGCGCCGTACCGACGTTGCCGCTCGCCCCCACCACCACGATCCGCATGCCCGACCCCGTACCCGCCCAGCAGCAGCTCAACCACCCACCAGCGCGGTGACCCGCCGCTTGATCCACTCGACTTCCTGAAAGTCGCGGCATCCGCGCGCCCAGGACACCCCGACTACCGGGATCCCGAGTCGATCAAGGGCGAGGAGACTCCCGTACCCAGCCGTGCTTTTCCTTGCCCCGCCTACCGGCGGTGGCGGCCAGGCAGCGTGGGCAGATCCAGCCCACGGCGTCCGCCTCGGTGAGCACGTCGGTACCCGAGTAGTCGAAGCGCACATGCGGGAAGCGACGCAGACGGGTCCGGCTCAACGCCAGGCCGCAGACCGTCTGGTTCTGGCCGGGCAACCAGGCGTGCACCTCGCCACCCGGCTGGCGTACGCCATCGCGCCCGACCTCCTCCCCGGAGGCCGCCACGGCCGGCAGTCGGCTCGATCCCATGCGGGTCCTGGTTCCCCACCGGCCGCCACCCATGCGCCACCGTGCGGACCACTCCAGATCACCGACCCCACACCTCGGACCCCGCCCACCCGGAGGTCCTGCCCGAAGTCAGGCCCGTGCCGTCGCGGTCGAGCGGTGTCCGCAGGTCGGGCAGGCGTCGTCGAGCACTCGCCGACGTACGGTCTGGTGTCGTGCGGCCTGGCCGGCGAGGGCCGCTGCCAGCAGCGCCGCGCCGACAAGAAGGATCGACCCGGTCGTGGTGGCGTAGGCCGCCGAGGTCGGTCCACCTCCCTGGCTGCCCCAGATCCCTTGGCTGAGCTGGTTGGCGCCGAACAGGGCGGCCGGGGTGGCGAGCAGCACTGTCGCCCAGAGGCCGGCGTCGTCCGCTCGCAGGGCGCGACCGAGGCCGACGAGCAGGACCAGCGCGAACATCAACCCCCCGACCATCGCCAACAGTTCGGGGATCGAGCCGTACGAGGTGAACATGTTCCCGCCGTGCTCGGCGGCGCTGAATGCCACCGATGCGACAGTCACACAACCGGCAGTGAGCGGCGGCAGGCCACGCGCCACCCAGCCGGGATGGGAGGGCAGCGCGAGCGTGGCCAGGCCGAGCGCGACGGCGGGAACCAGCACGAACAGCGGTGGCCCCGGCTGCCCGGTGACGGCGGCCACGGGCGGCACGACGACGGTCAGCAGGAGACCGCCGGCCGCGACGGCGCGGGCCCAGGCCCCGGGCAGCGCCGTTGCGGTGACGGCGACGAGCAGCCAGCCCAGCCAGATCACGGCTCCGAGGGTCTGGAACGGACCGACCGGCTCCAGCCCGGCGAAGCGGGGATCTTCGAACTCGACCTGCAGGAGCAGAAAGACGGAGACCGCGACCAGGGTGTTCAGCGCGGCGGTCGCGGCCAGCGGGAGAGCCGCAACCAGCCCGAGAGCGCCGTACCCGCGCAGTCGCTCCCGGAGCCCGGCGCCGAGCAGGTCGACGGCGTCGTGTGGGGATGGCCAGCGCCGCCCCGGATCGACGGTGTCGAGGTACGTCCCGACGATCTCGTCGCCCCGCTCAGCCTGGTAGTCACCCGGGTAGGCCCACAGCAGCCGCCGGTAGCGGGACTCCAGCGGCGACCCGGCCTGATCCTTTGCGGGGTTGGGCTGGTTCATGCCGGGCCTCCGGTCGGTCGAAGGATGGGACGGGCGACCGTCAGGGGGCCGCGTGAGGTGCCGCCGGCGGCGCGGGTGCCCGCAGGTCGAGCACGTAACCGCTGCGTGGCGGCCTCGACGTTGCGGCGCAGTCGTTCGGTCTCGGCGGTAAGCACGGATCGGCCAACCTCGGTGAGCCGGTAGTAGCGGCGTAGCCGACCCTCGACGACCTCCTCGCGGTCCCGCTCGACCAGCCCCTCGTCGGCGAGGCGGTCGAGTGCGCCGTAGAGGGTGCCGGGCCGCAGCGCCAACCGCCCACCGGAGAGGGCCGCGACGTCGCTGGTGATGCCGTAGCCGTGCATGGGTTCCCGCGCGAGCGCGGTGAGGATCAAGAAGGTGGGTTCCCGCAGCGGCGTGGGTGTGGG
This sequence comes from Micromonospora sp. NPDC049089, assembly GCF_040648775.1. Lineage (NCBI taxonomy): Bacteria > Bacillati > Actinomycetota > Actinomycetes > Micromonosporales > Micromonosporaceae > Micromonospora > Micromonospora sp. NPDC049089. Next base: position 7,998 of record NZ_JBEZEH010000072.1, on the reverse strand, counting down.
CATGACGTCAATATATCGGTGATGAAGCTATACCGGTGACAAAGCGGTGCGGAAGTTTGACGGAGACGTCAGGCCGGTGCGCAAGCGGGTCGCTGAGCCCTGCACCGTAGACGGAGGTCCTGTGGCGCGGGCGTAGACCGGCATCGCTCCGCCGGACCGGGGGCGGACATCAGCCGGGCCGCAGACGGTCGGGTAACCTGAGCGCGCGGGCCGCTAGCTCAATGGCAGAGCTGTGGACTTTTAATCCATAGGTTCAGGGTTCGAGTCCCTGGCGGCCCACCATTCACCGACTCTGAGCTGCGACAACTCCGACCGGAGATCATCGGGCACAGCCAGGGCACAACTCAGGCGTGACGAGTTAGGCGGCTAGTTCCTCTGCGGCAGACGGGATGGTGGCAGCGTCGTCAGCGGTGCTCGCCGAAGACCGCCGCGGCCACCTGGTAGCTGTCGAACGCCCGGGCCGCCCCGGCGTACGCCTCTAGGTGGATGAAGAGCTCGACGATCTCCTCCTTGGTCACGCCGGACGTCAGCGCGATGCGCAACTGCCCCCGCAGCGGCTCGTGGGTGCCCAGCGCCGCCGCGACGGCCACCGAGATCAGGCAGCGGCTCCGCAGGTCCAGGCCCGGTCGCGGCCACGAGTCGCCGAAGGTGTGTTCGGTCGCCAACCGCCGAAAGTCCTGACCGACCGCGGGTTCCCCGTCGGCCAGCGGCAGGGTCAACGGTTGGCCGAGGAGGCGCTCCGCGGTGTCGAGGGCCTGCTGGTATCGGGGATCGTCGGGCATGCGTTGCCACCTCCGTACGTGTCAGCCGATCGACTGCCGTTCGGTTCCAGCGTCGCGCCTACCCGGGCGTTCGGTCGGCCGTTCCGGGAAACCGGTGGTCGGCATAGCATCGGATGCGGTGGAGCGCCTGCCCAATCTTGTCGAGCACCCCTCACGCCAACTACCGGCACAGTGAGCCGATCAGCTCATCAAAGCCGGGGAACTCTTCCCGCGCTGCGGTAATGACGTCATCCGCCGACCTGCGACGCGACGGTGCCCAGCGTTGGGCGATCTCCGTGAGGCGGGCATTTGTACGAGGCTCGTGTTCGTGATCGGGATAGGCCGTCGCTTCCCACGGGCCGAAACCGTCGGCGATGAGCCACAGGTAGTCCCACAGGGTTTGCGCCACGACCCCCGTTTCGCCCTCCGAACCGAGAAACACCACCGGCTGCTGCTCGATCGGCTCACCGTGACGCACCAGCCAGAACGCGGCGAGGCCTCCGGTGCCGTCCTGCCCGAAGACCCGGAACTCGGAACCGTCCAGCTCCGCGTTTCCGGTCCACGCCCTCCACCACTCGGCAATCTCGCCCGAGTCGAGGAAGTGCGGGTACGGCTCGAAGTCGACGCCGACGCCGTCCCTGTAGTCGAAGCCGACTTCATGAGCTTCGGACAAAGGAGTCGGCAGGGTACGGCTGTCCATCTTGACTACCGGGCTTCCGTGGAGACCGGGTCGAGGAAGAAGAGGCACTGGGCGGGGTTGAACTCACCTACCTCGGCGACGAAGCGGAACTTGTCGCCTACGCCGACGGTGGCGGGGATCTTCTTGCCGGTCAGCTTCAGGTCGAGGATGTTGACGTCCTCGTACTTGAAGGCCGGGCCGACCGTCGTGTTCGGTCCCATGTCGCCTGGGCCCAGGAGGAAGTCGTAGCGGGTGTCGTAGTCACCGTGGGGCGCCATGTTCACGATCGAGCCGTTGAACGCGACCGTCTTGCCCTCGTACCTGGTCGCGAAGGCCAGATTCGCGTCGTCGCAATCGTCCGCCTTCAGCAGCGCGGCGAACTCCGGATTGTTCTGCGGCGTGATTACCTCAGTGGCAGCCGACTCGACAGCGGTCGGAGCCGGCGTAGCAGATGGTTTCTCACTCACCGCAGCCGTCGATTTTTCTGGCCTGTCCTCCTTTTCGTCTCCGCCACTGAGTGCCGAGGCGGTGCCGATGACGATGGCCAGGATCACGAGGACGGCGGCTGCCGCGCCGATCAGGAGCCACGGCTGTGGCTTCTTCGGCCGACGGAAGTTGACTGTGGAGCGGAGCGTGCCTGGAACCTGTTGCACGAGCTCCCAGCCATCGTTCTGCATCTTCGAGATGACCCAGCCGTCGGTGCCGCGAACTGGCCGTACCGTCTTGTACTCGTACTTGATCTCGTCGGCCATGCGGCTCCGCGCCCCCTGAGTGGACTGCTCACACCAACTGCCTGGCGCAGCATAGGGGACAGGCACAACTGACACCGGCCGTGTGTAACGTCAGTTTGATCGACAGCGCCGCGGTGGGCCACATTCGCTGCCCGACGGCTGAAGTCGCGCTGGTAGCCTGACGCCTTTCGGCGAGAGGCGGAGTCTGCCCGGTGCACAGGATTCTGCTGCGTGGGTTGGTCGCGGTGGCGACCGTCTCCGTGGTGGCCGCCTGCGGTTCTCCGGCGGCTCCCGCACCGGATCAATCCGCGCAGGCAAGGAAGCAGGCGACAGTCACGGAGTCGCCTTCCCCAACAGTTCCGGCGACCGGCGGGCCCGGGTACTCCGCCGCGCTGTCCGCACGCCTGGTGACCCCGGAGTCGCTACCGCCCGGCTTCAGCGTGGAGATCGCGACCACCATGGCACTCGATGCTGGCGATCGACGTCCAGACGTCGGCGCAGCGTGTTCGCGCAGCATGATCCCGCTGCTGTCGGCGAGGCGGCTGACCGGAACTCCGTCAGCGATAGCCGCAGCCACCCTCAGCTTCGACGCGGGTCCCGATGACCTGTGGGTGGGAACGGAGGTCCTCAGGACCTACACCGACGACGGTGCACGGCGAGCGATGGCGGACCTGCGGACGTTCATCGGCAGTTGCCCGACCGTTGTGCTGCCCGACCAGGGCGGCAGTTATCGCTTCGCGGTCGCGGCCGGGCCGCAGTTGGGCGATGACAGCCTTCACGTCATCAACGCCACGACGTCGGGTCCTGAAACCCTGGAGTGGGACGTCATCCTCGTCCGGACCGGCACCACCTTGGTGGTGGTTCAGGCGGAGGGCAACAAGCCCGGGGGCGCCGAACACCTCACCCGGGTGACCGAGGCCGCGCTTCACAGATTCCAGACGACCGGGTCCTGAACGCCCCGGAATCCGGGCGCGTTGCAGGGGATCAACGACGAGGTTGGCACCTGGCGCGGCGGGCTGACGTAGATATCCTCTTCAGGTGCTGGCTCGTGTGGAGATCGTTGACACGGGTCCGGCACTGCGAAGGGACTATCGAACATGCCCCGTGTGGTACCGGCGGTCATCCGCGCACTCGACGTCCTGGAACTGTTTTTGGACTGCCCTCAACTGTCGGCCCGCCAGGTGATGGAGCGACTCGATCTGCCCCGCACGACCGTCCACGAGTTGCTCGTGACGCTTGAGGCTCGCGCGTACCTGATCTCGATACCGGGTCAGCCCGTGCAGTATCGGCTCGGCATGCCGCTGTTCCAGTTGGGCGCGGCGTTCGCGGGCCGGCTTGATCTGGTACGCGAGGCGCAGGGCGTCGCGCGGGACGTGGCCGCCGCGTGCGATGAGGCGGTTCATGTGGCGGTGCTCGACGGCGCCGATGTCATCTACCTCGTCAAGTTCGACAGCACCCACCCGGTTCGGATGGTTTCCGGGGTCGGGCTGCGGCTGCCCGCGCACTGCACGGCAGTGGGCAAGGTGCTGCTGTCGGCCCTCGATGAGGCGGACCTGGATGCCGTCCTGCTGAAGGACCCTCTGCCGGGCATGACGCCGGACAGCATCACCGCTCCGGATCTTCTTCGTGAGCATCTGGACCGGGTCCGGGTGGAGGGCGTCGCTGTCGATATCGGTGAGTCGGACACTGCGATGCGCTGCGTCGCCGCGGGGATCCGGGACCACACCGGAGCCATCATCGCTGGGATGAGCCTGTCCGCGCCGATCATCCGTTGGACGCCTCAGGTGCAGGTGGAATGGACCGGGCTGGTTCGCGAGGGGGCGGCCGCGTTGTCGGCTCGCATGGGCTACCGCGCGCAGCCTCGATAGGCCGCCTCCCGCTTTCGGTTCGAAACAACATCGAAACATTGACATCGCTCTTCGCACTGTTCTAGCGTCGCGACCACTCGATCCGGTATATCGAACCTAGTTCGAAATCTCGAACGGCGGTGGTCCCGTGGCTCGACCGAACTGGAACGTCAGCGCTACTGCCTCGGCCCGGTCGCCGATCGCCTCGACCCCGTCGCGCCATCCGACGAGCGGCACCCGACATGTCTCGGGTGGCTCCGACGAAGCGCGCGGCAGTGGCCGTCCCACTGTGACGGGCGGGCCCGCTCACCACCATGGCGGTCCACCGACGCACTGATCTCGACGGGCGGCCCTCGGTGGTCGCCGGCAGAAACCAACTGGAACACAACCGTCGCGGTGTCCGCCAGCTGTGCCTTCGGCGTGCAGCCGTGCGCGGGGAGATGAAGGAGGCGAGTGTCCATGGAGGACAAGTCGGGGTGGTCACGGCGCGGCTTTCTGGGGATGGGGGTTGGGGTGCTCGGCGCGGCCGGTCTGGCCGCGTGCGGTGGCGACTCCGATCCGCCCAGCAAGGTGCAGCCGGAGGTTCCGCAGGAGCTCATCGACGCCGCGGCGGCGATGAAGGGCTCCTCGATGGGCATGCTGTCGCAGAAGTTGTATTCGACGGCGGCGAACGAAGCCCTCGACAGCTCGATCAAGAAGTTCGCCGACACCACCGGCACGAAGATCGAGAACAGTCTGGTCCAGGCCGACGCCGGTGACGTGGTGGCCAAGATCGACGCCGAGGTCAAGGGCGGGGTGGCCCGTGACCTGGCGTTCATGACCGACTCGCGGTTCGTCGCCCAGTTCCAGGCGCTGGGCGACCTGGAGGACGTGACGGACGTCGTCAACGCGCTGACCGCCAAGTACGGCGAGCCCTGCGCCGAGGCCAAGAACTTCTGCGTCTTCGACGGCAAGTGGTTCGCCATCCCGTACCACTTCATCGGGATCGGGTCGTTCCTGCGCAAGGACTGGATGCAGGACAAGGGCATCACCCCCAAGGACATCTACAGCTGGGAGGAGCTGCGGGACCTGTGCCTGGAGATCTCCGATCCGGCCAAGCGCCGGTTCGGCTGGGGCATGACGGTGAACCGGTCCGGTGACGGCAACGGCATGATCGAGGCGCTGATCAACGCCTACGGCGGGTCGATCGCCGCCAACGACGGCCGGAAGGTCACCTTCAACTCCCCGGAGACCGTGCAGGCGGTGACCTTCCTCGGCGACATCTACACCAACCCGAAGTACAAGCCGATGTTGCCACCGGGGATCGCGAGCTGGACCGACACCAGCAACAACGAGAATTGGCTCGCCGGCATCCTCGGCTACACCCGCAACCAGTTCAGCGTGTACGCGGACTCCAGGACCAAGAAGAACCCGGTGCACGCGAACACCCACGTGTTCTCCGACTGCATCGGGCCGGCGACCGACAATCCGCTGCTGCTCGGCCAGTCGCAGGGCTTCGTCGTCTTCAAGGGTGCCAAGAACCCGGCGCTCGCCAAGCTCCTGGCGCAGTACCTGGTCAGCGCGCCCGCGCTGCTCGGGGTGGCGAAGGAGGCGCCTGGCCTGGTGATGCCCGCCTGGGAGAAGGTCTGGGACGCCGACCCGTTCTTCACCAGTGGCGACCCGGCGTTCCCCATGCTGCGCAGAATCACTGAATTGAAGCTGCCGCTGAACACGAAGAACGGCCTGACCTTCCCGCAGAAGGCCAGCGCGGGCCAGCAGGCGGTGGGGTCGGCGTACGTCCTCACCGACATGATGCAGCAGGTCGTGCAGGGCACCGCGCCGGCGCAGGCCGTGTCGGCCGCCCACGCGAAGATGGTGCAGATCTTCAACCAGCAGGGGCTGCCGCAGTGAGGTCTGTCCGTCCTGCCCGGGTCCCGGCGGCGAGAAAATCCTCGCCGTCGGGGCCCGGCTCCCTCACCGCTGTCCAGCGGCGGCTGGGTCGCGACTGGCGACTGGCGGCCCTGTTCCTGGCACCGATGGCGGTGCTGGTCGGTGGGCTCGTCCTCGTGCCGATCGCCCGGTCGATAATCACCAGCACCACGGAACGGCACGGGCAGGACACCGTCTTCGTCGGCCTGGACAACTACCTCGCGCTCGTCGGCGACGACCAGTTCCACACCGGCGTGGTGAACTCGTTCGTATTCACCGCGTACGCCGAGATTTTCAAGGTTGTGCTGGGGTTGGCCGCCGCCCTGCTGCTGCACCATCGCCGACGTGGGCGGGCCGTGCTGGCCGGGCTGCTCCTGGTGCCGTGGGTGGTGCCGACGGTGGTGACGGCGTTCAGCTGGCGTGCGCTGCTCGACCCGATCTTCGGCAGCGTCAACACGCTGCTCACCGCCACCGGGATCGGGCCGCTCCTGGCCAGCGCGCACCTTGTCGACAGCTGGCCCGCGGGCTGGCTGTCCGACCCGTCGCTGGCCATGCCGTCGGTGATCCTCGTCAATGTCTGGAAGGGGGTGCCGTTCTTCACCGTGTGTTTCCTCGCGGGGTTGAAGGCCATCCCGGCGGACCTCTACGAGGCGGCGACCATCGACGGCGCCTCGGCGTGGCAGCGGTTCAGAAGCGTGACGCTGCCCGGACTGCGCCACGTGATCACCGTGACGGTGACCCTGTCGTCGATCTGGACGTTCAACAACTTCGACCTCGTCTGGTTGCTGACGCAGGGCGGCCCGGGCGACGTGACGGCGCCGTACGTGCTCATCGCCTACTCGAAGGCCATCCTGCAGCTGCAGTACGGCGCGGGCGCGGCGGTCACGCTCGTCATGCTGCCGATCATCGGCGGGCTGGTGTTCGTCCTGGTCCGGTTGTTGCGCCAGGACACCAACATCAAACTGCCCCGGCGACGCCGCACAGCGCTGCGGATCGGGGCACAGCGGTGGGCCGGGACGGCGCGGCGGGCGCTGCCGTGGGTCGTCACCGCACTGGTCACCGGTCTGCTGCTCTGGGCATCACCGCAGATCTTCTGGAAGGCGGCGGTGGTCCTCGGTGTGATCCTGCTGATCGCGGCGGGGGTCGGCCGGGTGGTCTCGACCCTCCAGTCCCGAGGTGGTCGCCGTTCGTCGACAGCCGTCTCGGGTGTGGGTTCCTGGGCCGCGCTGGCTGGCTTGCTCTTCTTCGTGCTGGGCCCGCTGTACTGGATCTTCGTCACGGCCTTCAAGTCCGAGGGTCAGGTCGTCATGCGTACCGACGACCTGTGGCCGACGCCCTGGACGCTTGAGCAGTTCGGTGCCCTGTTCGACAACCAACCGTTCGGCCGCTGGTATCTCAACACCCTGCTGGTGTCCGCGGCGTCGACCGCTGTGGCACTGGTTTGCGCCGCCCTGGCGGGCTACGCGCTGGCCCGGCTGCGGTTCCGCGGGGCGCAGGGCTTCACCGTCACGGTGCTGCTCACCTACGTGATGCCGGGCGCGCTGCTGTTCATCCCGCTGTACCAGATGCTCATCGGTGCCCGGCTCACCGACTCGTTGTGGTCCCTGGTGGTGACGTACCCGACCTTCACGCTGCCGTTCGCCACCTGGCTGCTGGTGGGGTACTTCTCGTCGATCCCCATCGAGTTGGAGGAGGCCGCCCTCGTCGACGGTTGCAGCCGCATCCAGGCGTTCGGCCGGGTGGTGCTGCCGCTGGCCAAGCCAGGGCTGCTGGCGGTCGCGCTCTTCACCCTGACCAACGCCTGGAACGAGTTCCTCTTCGCCTTCGTGTTCATCACGAAGGACGAGTACAAGACGCTCCCGGTGGGGATGCAATCCATGATCGCCGGAGACGTCGTGCCGCAGGGACAACTCGCCGCGGCGTCGCTGCTGGTCAGCATCCCCGTGGTGATCATGTACGCCCTGGGGCAGCGCTTCCTGACCGAAGGGCTCACCGCGGGCGCGGTGAAGGGGTGAGCCGACGGGGCGCTGGTGGCGGCGCGCCACAGCGGCCCGAGAACGGACCGGCCCCCC
>NZ_JBEZEH010000071.1:0-29428 GCF_040648775.1 Micromonospora sp. NPDC049089 | reverse complement strand
GGTCGCTCCGACACCCGGGTGTTCCGGGAGGTCGCCGAGCTGGGCGCCGAACTGGAACGGCTCGGCCCGGCGTCACTGGGCGCGCGCAGCCGTAGGTCAACGTCATCTGAACCAGGTTGTCGGCTCTGTTGACGTCCGGCAGGACGTCACGTTCGCTGTCCATCGGCTGGACGTCCACGTCCGCCTTGTTCGTGCTCAGCGTTATCCCTTCGAGCACCCGGAAGTCCAGGTCCAACCGCATCTCCGCCCCGGCGGCCAGCTGACCCAGGCGGCAGGTGATCGGTTCGACGCTGTCGTGGACGCCCGCGCACGTGCCCCACCCGTCGACGTCCGCGCGCACCACAGCGGGCACGCCCAACCGCAGCACCACGTGGGCGACCGGGCCGGTGCCCCGGTTACGGATCCGCACCGTGGCCGTACCCGTCCGGGAGCCGTCGTCGGCAGTTCTCAGCACGAGGTCACCGGTGGTGACGGAGACGTCCGCCAGGTTCGGGTTCGGACCGAAGCTCGTCGGCCCGGAGACCTGGCTGAAGACGTCACCCTTCCAGCGGTAGCCCCGCCACTGCCGTTGTGACCACCTGGCGTTCCAGCCACCCCCGGGAGCGATGTCACCGACCTGAACGCGAACCGTGCCGTCGCCCACGACGTCCAGCGCGAACAGCCACTCCGGCTTGTCGATGGTGGTCGTGACCACCCGGCCGACAGTCGTCGCCTTTCCTTCCTCGTCGCGGTCGAAGGCGACCACCTGCATCGGCCCGCGGGTGCCGAGCACGCACTGCACGAGAGCCACGGTCTCCACCGCGCCGTCTCCGTCGATGTCGCCGTGGTCGAGCGCCAAAAGCCAGTTCGCGCCCTCCCGGGCGTCGCCGGTGAGCCGCGTCTGCGACGTCGGGCAGCCTCGTCCGGCCCGCCACGCCGGCAGGGTCACCGGCACGCCCAGCAGCTGGGCCCGGCTGAACCGGCCGTCCGGCACCCCGATGGTCGGGCCGGCACTGGTCCCGGCAGGGCTGGGGGTCGGACTCGTCGGCGTCGGCGTTGGCGTCGGTGACGCCGAGATGCTCGGCGTCGGGTCGACCGGACCGGGCCGATGGTCCGGGCCGCTCAACGCCGCGTATCCGACGGCCGACCCGCCGAACAGGGCAAGCGCCGTCGTGGCGGTGGCAGCCAGCCGGCGTCGGCCGCGGCCTCGTACGGTCCGTCGAACGGCGGCGGGCCCCGGCGCCTCGACCTCCGCCAGCGCGGTACGGCGGTAACGGGCGAACTCTTCGGCGAGGTCAAGAATCTCCTGCTCAGACATCCCGCACCTCCTCATTCGTGTCGCGTAGGTGAGTGGCGAGCGCGGTTCGGCCCCGGTGCAGCCAGGACTTCACGGTCCCTTCGGCGACCTGTTCCTGGGCGGCGATCTCCGCGACCGTCAGGTCGGCGAGGTAGTGCAGTACGACGGCCCGCCGCTGTTTCGGCGGCAACTTCGCCAACGCGGTGTCGACGGCGACCCGGTCGGGGCTCGGCTCCGCGACGTGTGTCTCCCGCTGCCGCAGCACCCACTGCTGGGCGGTCCGCAGCCGCCGCCAGCGGTTGTGTCCGAGATTCCACGCGACCCGACGGACCCAGGCCAGGGGGTCCTGGTATCCGGCGAGCCGGTCCCAGCGGGCGTACGCCCGACAGAACGCCTCCTGAACCAGGTCCTGAGCCTGCCCCCGGTCACCTGTGTATGCCGTCAGCTGCACCACCAGGCTGCGGTAGTGAGCGTGGTAGAAGTCGTCGAAGACCAGCTCTGCCGGCGCGGAGGTAGCGGCTCCCGGTGGGTCCGGTGGGCGCCCACCCACCGGCACATCTCGTGTCACAAGCACTTGTCCTCCCCGTGGCGACTGCCGGCATCGCGTTCGCCAGCACCGGTCACACAAGCGAGCGCACCGGTAGGTTGCGCGTCAATCGCTGCCGATCCTTGTCGGCTCCGGGACAGTTGGTGGGCCGCTCGGGCCGATCACCGCCGGACCGCACGGACGCCGGCTGTGATTCACTGTCGGTGAGGAGAGGGGGCGGTCGTGCAGCTGCCGGCAGTGCTCGGCGAGCCGATCCGGTTCGTGCTGAACTGGGGGCGCCGCTACTCGCTCTGGGTGTTCAACTTCGGTCTGGCCTGCTGTGCCATCGAGTTCATCGCCACCAGCATGGGTCGGCACGACTTCATCCGACTCGGCGTGATCCCGTTCGCCCACGGCCCCCGCCAGGCCGACCTGATGGTGGTCTCCGGCACGGTGACCGACAAGATGGCCCCGGCGATCAAGCGCCTGTACGACCAGATGCCCGAGCCGAAGTACGTCATCTCGTTCGGCGCCTGCTCCAACTGCGGCGGCCCCTACTGGGATTCGTATTCGGTGACCAAGGGCGTCGACCAGCTCATCCCGGTCGACGTGTACGTGCCCGGCTGCCCGCCCCGGCCGGAGGCGTTGCTGCACGGCATCCTGCGCCTACAGGAGAAGATCGCCGCCGAGCAGTCCGGCATCGGAGGTGTGCCGCAACGGGACGTGCTGGCCGCGCCGCTGGACGCCCCGCCCCGCGAGGCCGCCGCACCCCGCTCGGTCGACTCGCTCACCGCCCCGCCGGTACGCCCACCAGCCGCGACCTGACAGCGTGCGTCGCCACCCCGTTGTGGACCCGCCGCACTAGCCTGCGGACTATGAGCAGCTCAGGGGACCAGCGCTCCGCCCACATCGTCGACGTGCTCACCGAGGAGTTCGGCGCGTCGATGGCTATCGACCCGGCCGCCTTCCGCCGCAAGTTCCGCAAGATGGCGGCGTCGCCGTTCGCCTTCTACCGGGGCAGCGCCGCGCTGTTCTACGCCGACCAGCTCGGCGACTTCGCCGACGACCGGTTCTCCGACGAGCAGACCAGCCGGGTGTGGATCCACGGTGACCTGCACGCGGAGAACTTCGGCACCTACATGAACGCCTCCGGGCAGCTCGTGTTCAACGTCAACGACTTCGACGAGGCGTACGTCGGGCCGTTCACCTGGGACCTGCGACGGCTCGCGGCCAGCGTGGCGCTGCTCGGCTACGGCAAGGCGCTCTCCGACACGGCGATCGGGGAGCTGGTTGCCGGGTTCGCCCGGTCGTACCTGACCGAGCTGCGGGCCATCGCCGCCGGCGGTGACGACGCGATCGGTTCGATCACCCTGGACAACGCCGACGGGGTGCTACGCCGGGTGCTCCAACAGGCCCGGCTCAACACCCGCGTGGACCTGCTGGCCGCGCAGACCACCATCGATAACTACGAGCGACGTTTCTCCATCGGCGACGGCGTCTTCGAGATCGACGACGCCACCCGGGACCTGGTCAGCGCCGCCTTCCAGGATTACCTGGGCACCCTGCCAAACGCCTCGACGCAGCTGCGCCCGGTGGCAGCGCGGATCAAGGACGTGGTGCTGCGCAAGGGGGTGGGCATCGGCTCGGCCGGACTGCCGTCGTACAACCTGCTGCTGGAGGGGCACACCCAGGCGCTGGAGAACGACGTCGTCATCTACATGAAGCAGGCGCAGGTGCCGGCCGTGGCGCGGTACGTCACCGACGAGTCGGTCCGTGGCTACTTCCAGCACCAGGGGCACCGGACCGCCGAGTCGCAGCGGGCGTTGCAGGCGCACGCCGACCCGTGGCTGGGCTTCACCGAGCTGAACGGGGCCGGTCAGCTGGTCGCCGAGGTCTCCCCCTACGCCGCCGACCTGGACTGGTCGGACGTGAACGAGCCGGAGGAACTGACCGGCGTTCTCGTCGACCTCGGTCGGGCGGTGGCCCGGATGCACTCGGTCGCCGACGACGAATCCAGTCACGACCTGGTGGACTACTCCACCGAGGAGGCGATCGTCGCGGCGGTGGACGCCGACGAGTCGGGATTCGTCGCCCACCTGGTGGACTTCGCGCACGCGTACGGGGTGCGCGCCCGCCAGGACCACCAGCTCTTCGTCGACCTGTTCCGCAACGGTCGACTGCCGGGCATCTGATCGGGCGCGGCGTCGCTCAGGACGCGAACTCCAGCACCACCTTGATGTCGTCCGGCCCGGGGGTGTACGCGTCGGCGTACCGGTTCACCGGCACCCGCCGCGTGATCAGCGACTCGAGCCAGACCTGGTCGGCGCGGGCCAGCGCCTGCGCGGCCATGGTCCAGTGTCGTCGGTTGGCGTTCACCGAGCCGAACACCACGTTGTTCTCCAGCACCAGCGCCCGGTTCAGCGCCCCGGCGTCGAAGTCGATGCTCCGGCCACCACTGGACACCCCGGCCAGGCAGACGATCCCGGTGGGGGCCGCCTTGCACATGACGTCGAGGACCACCGTGGGAGCGCCGGTGCACTCGATCACCACGTCCGGCTCGAAGGGCAGGTCGTTGACCGGCACCGTGTGGTAGGTGGCACCCAGCCCGGCGACCAGCTCCGGCTTCGGCCCCTCGGTGTTGCGGTCCAGTACGTGGACGGTGAGCCCACGCTGGGTGCCGAGCAACGCGGCCAGCAGACCGATCGGCCCGGCCCCGGTCACCAGCACGGTCTGCGGCTGCCACTCGGCCCGGTGCCCGATCCGCTCGATGTGGTCCCAGGCCTTCGCCACCACACTTGTCGGCTCCAGCAGCACCCCCACCTGGGCCAGCGTCGGGTCGAGCGCGACAGCGAACCGCGGTTCCACCCGCCAGCGGTCCCGGGCGAACCCGGCCAGCGCCTTGATGCCATGTTCGGTGTACTGACCGTTACGGCACATGTCCCACTCGCCGACCGCGCAGTTCGGGCAGGGCACCGGGTCGGGGTACCTGACGATTCCGGCCACCAGGTCACCGGGTTGCAGGGTGCCGCTGGAGTCCTCGATCACCCGGCCCAGTGACTCGTGCCCGATGACCAGGCGGTCGGCACCCGGCGGCGCCTTGCCGTACTCCCCGGCGATGATCTCGTGGTCGGTGCCGCAGATCCCCACCGCCAGCGCCTCGACCAGGACAGAGCCCTCCTCGGCAGCCGGCTCCGGCTGATCGTCGACGAGGCTCAGCGAGTTGGCGACCCCAGGTCTTACCGTCACAGCGCGCACGTCCTCATCTTTCCCCGCCCGGGCGCACGCCGCGCCCAAAGCTGGCAGATCGCCGGGCATCGGCGGCGGCCAGGTGCGGCCTCGGCCGGCACTAGGATCAGCGGCATGACTCCCGAAGAGGTCGGCGCTCGACTGGTCGCGCTGCTCGCGCCGGCTGAGGCGACGCCGTCGGTCTCCGGCGGGCAACGTTTCGCCCGGGCCACCATCGACGTGCCACCCACGAGTTGGCTCACAGCGGTTTCGGCCGCCCGTGACGACGCCGAGCTGGCCTGTGACTTCTTCGACTGGCTCTCCGCGGTCGACGAGTTGGGCGAGGGCTTCGACGTGGTGGCGCACCTCTGGTCGACGCGACTGCGGCACGGCGTGCTGCTGCGTACCCGGTTGCCGAGAAGCGCGCCCACTGTCGCCTCGGTGGTCGACGTCTACCCCGGAGCCGCCTGGCACGAGCGGGAGACGCACGAGATGTTCGGCATCGATTTCGCCGGGCATGAAGAGCTGCTGCCGCTGCTGCTGCCGCCAGAGTTCGAGGGTCACCCGTTGCGCAAGGAGTTCGTGCTGGCTTCCCGCGTGGCAAAGCCCTGGCCGGGTGCGAAGGAGCCGGGCGAGTCCGAGGCCGGCGGCGGGCGTCGACCGATCCGCCCGCCGGGCGTACCCGCTCCGGGCGAGTGGGGGCCCACGCCCACCCCGGCCGGCGCCGGTGGAGTGGGGGAGGGCCCGCGTGGCGGCACCCCCGCCAGACCGGCCCGTGAGCGTCCGGCGCGGCCCGCCCCGGGGGCCCGTCCGGCGCGTACTCCCCGACCGGTCGGCGCCACCGACGGCCCGATCCCTGCCGACCAGCCCGCGCCCGACGCAGGCCCGGCCGCACCTGACCAACCTGGCACCGGCCCGACTGCCGCGGCCGTGCCCGGCGCGGCCACACCTGACAAGCCCGTGCCCGACGGGCCGGCCACCGAGCACGTGCCCGGCGTCGACGAGATCGGCCACGTCGCGTCCAGCGCGGCCGCATCGGACAAGCCCGGCGAGGGCTCGGCCGCGTTGGATGGCGAGCCGGTCGCGGACCCGCCGGGCCGCGACGGCCGGAGCGACCACGACGGGGGTACGGCCTGATGCCGCTCTGGGTGGAGTTGGTGCTCCGGATCGGCGGCGTGGTGGTCGCTTTCCTCACCCTGCCATTGCTTGTCGGCCAGGCCGAGCACAAGGTGATGGCGCACATGCAGGGTCGGCTCGGCCCGATGTACGCGGGCGGCTTCCACGGCTGGGCGCAGCTCGTGGCCGACGGGGTCAAGTTCGTGCAGAAGGAGGACATCACCCCGCGCGAGGCGGACCGGGCGGTGTTCCGGTTGGCGCCGGCGGTGGCCCTGGTGCCCTACCTGCTGGTGTTGCTCGTCATTCCGCTCGGTCCGAACGACCTGGTCGGGCAACCATTGGACATCGGCCTCTTCTTCGTGCTGGCCGTGGTCGGCGTCGGGGTGGTGGCGGTGCTGATGTCGGCGTGGGCGTCGGCCAACAAGTACAGCCTGCTGGGCGGGTTGCGCGGGGCGGCCCAGCTGCTCGGTTACGAGCTGCCGCTGGTGCTGGCCGCCGCGTCGGTGGCGATGGCAGCCGGCACGCTCAGCCTGTCGGGCATCGTCGAGGCGTGGCAGCCGTGGTGGCTGCTCTGGCAGGCACCCGCGATGATCATCTTTTTCGTCGCCGGGCTGGCCGAGATCCGTCGACCACCGTTCGACATGCCGGTGGCCGACTCGGAGCTGGTCTTCGGCTACATGACCGAGTACACCGGTCTGCGGTTCGCGTTCTTCCTGCTCGCCGAGTACGTCGGCATCGTGGTCATCGCCGCGCTGACCACTGTGCTGTTCCTGGGTGGTTGGCAGGGCCCGTTCGCCGACGACCAGTTGGGCTGGCTCTGGACGCTGCTCAAGATCTTCGCGGTCTCCTTCGTGATCATCTGGCTTCGGGTTTCCTACCCCCGGCTACGCGAGGACCAACTCCAACGCCTCTGCTGGCTGGTCCTGGTCCCGGCCGCGCTGGCGCAACTGGTCCTGACCGCAGCCGTCCGCATAGCGCTGTAACCCCACCCCGCCCGGCCTCACCCCGGCCACGCGGCCCCGCCGCACCTGCTGCGTCGATCATGGAGTTGTGGTGGGTGACAAAGCACCCGTACAGGAGTAGTCCAGGCACCACAACTCCATGATCGACAGGGTCGAGAGGTCATCGACCCGCGATCTTGCACTTACTGTGCCGACAGAAGGGGCAAATTGCTCGAACCGGCAACCGAAACTGCAAGATCGGCGGCGCAGGCGGGGCGGGCGCGGCGGGCGCGCGGGCGCGCGGGCGCGGGGCGGGGGCGAGGGTTGCTGTTTAGGGCAGCGGGGTGTGGGCGGGGTTAACGGGCTCGACCGGGGGTGGGGGTGGGGTGCCGTCGCCGAAGGGGCGGCCGCCCAGCGCTTCCCGACCGTGTGGGGTGAGCCAGTTGGACAGGTCCGGGCCGAGCGGCACGATCCCGGTCGGGTTGATGTCGCGGTGCACCTCGTAGTAGTGCCGCTTGATGTGGTCGAAGTCGATGGTGTCGCCGAAACCGGGAGTCTGGAACAGGTCCCGGGCGTACGCCCACAGCACCGGCATCTCGCTGAGCTTCTGCCGGTTGCACTTGAAGTGGCCGTGGTAGACCGGGTCGAAGCGGACCAGCGTGGTGAACAGCCGCACGTCGGCCTCGGTGATGGTGTCGCCGACCAGGTAGCGCTGGTCGGTCAACCGCTCGGTGAGCCAGTCCAGCCGGTCGAAGAGCTGGTGGTACGCCTTGTCGTACGCCTCCTGGTTGCCAGCGAACCCGCACCGGTAGACGCCGTTGTTGACGTCCCGGAACACCACGGCGTTGACCTCGTCGATCTGCTCCCGCAGGTGCTCGGGGTAGAGCTGCGGTGCGCCCTCGCGGTGGTACGCCCTCCACTGCGTGGACAGGTCCAGGCTCATCTGCGCGTAGTCGTTGGTCACCACCTGCCCGGTTGGCACGTCGACGATCGCCGGCACTGTGATGCCGCGTTCGTAGCCGGGGAAGCGCTTGAAGTACGCCTCCTGGATGCGCTCGATGCCGAGTACCGGGTCCCGGCCGTCGGGGTCGAGGTCGAAGGTCCAGCTCCGGGCGTCGTGGGTCGGGCCGGCCACCGCCATCGAGAGGGCGTCCTCCAGGCCGAGCAACCGCCGCACGATGATCAGTCGGTTGGCCCACGGGCAGGCCCGGCTGACCGCCAGCCGGTACCGGCCGGGCTCGACCGGGTATCCGTCGCGCCCGTCCTCGGTGATCCGGGTGGCGATGTACCGCTGGTCGCGGGTGAACTCGCCGCCCGGCTCGACGTACTTGCCGCCTTTTTCCTCGCCCACGTCGCCCTCCCGGTCTGGTCTGTTGTCTCTACCCAATCCTCGCGGATCTACGGCGCACAGTGGTCCGGATACCCTGCCGGCATGACGGATGTGGAGGCGGCGGCCCGGCGGTTCATCGCCCATGTGTGGAATGCCCGCCAGGAGGAGTCGGCGTACGAGCTGGTCGCCGAGGAGTGCCCGGGACTGGGCGGCACCGGGCCGGAGGCGACGTTGGCCTGGCACCGCGAGCGTCGGGCGGCCTTCCCGGACCTCCGCTACAAGATTGTCGACGTGGTCGCGGCCGGCGAGCGGGTCGCGGTGCACTGGCGGGCCGCGGGCACCCACGCCGGGCAGTTCGGGCCGGTGCCGCCGACCGGGCAGGTGGTCAGCTACTCGGGGGCGACGTTCCTGCGCTTCGACACCGCGGGCCGGATCGTAGAGGTGTGGAGCTGCAACGAGTTGTTCCAGTTGTTGCAACAACTCGGTGTCGAGATGCTCCCACCGGCTGTCGTCGGCGGACCCGGGGCGTGATCCGGCTGTTCCGCAGGTGACCGTGCTCCTCGGGTGAGCCCTGAGGTCGTCGACCTGTGGGTGGTGGTCGCGCGCGCAGTGGCCACAGGGCAGGATGGTCGACATGAGCGACCCCAGCGAGCGCGGCGACACCAGCGAGCGCGGCCTCCCCGGCGCGGGCCTGGTGAAGGGGCTGGCGGTCACCCTCAAGACGATGACCAGCCGGTCGACCACTCAGCAGTACCCCGATGTGGCCCCTGAGCTGCCGCCCCGTTCGCGTGGCGTGATCGCGTTGTCGGAGGAGAACTGCACGGTCTGCATGCTCTGCGCCCGGGAGTGTCCGGACTGGTGCATCTACATCGACTCGCACAAGGAGGAGGTGGTGGTGCCCGGCGCCGCCCGCCCCCGCCAGCGCAACGTGCTCGACAAGTTCGACATCGACTTCTCGCTCTGCATGTACTGCGGCATCTGCATCGAGGTCTGCCCGTTCGACGCGCTCTACTGGTCGCCGGAGTTCGAGTACGCCGAGTACGACATCAAGGACCTGCTGCACGACAAGGACCACCTCGGTCAGTGGATGGCCACCGTTCCGCCGCCGCCCGCGCACGACCCGAACGGCGAGCCGGCCAAGGAGGAGACCTCCGCCGCGCGCAAGGCGGCCGCCGCACGTCCCGCTCCGCCGGCGGTACGCTCCGACGCCGACCAGGACCCGGCGTCGTGAGCGCCCGGGCCGGAAGGGCGCTCCGGTGACCGGCGCGGATGTCCTGCTGCTCGCCCTCGGCGCGGTGGCGGTCGGCGCCGGTGTGCTGGTGGTGACCACGAAACACCTGGTCCGGGCCGGGCTCTACCTGGTGGTGTGCCTGGGTGCGTTGGCCGGTGACTTCCTGGTGCTCAGCGCCGAGCTGGTGGCCTGGGTGCAGGTGCTGATCTACGTGGGCGCGGTGGTGGTCCTGCTGCTGTTCGCGGTGATGCTGACCCGAGCCCCGATCGGCGCTTCCGACGACCTGGACCGGCCGGGCTGGCCGGCCGCGCTGATCGGTGGCGGCGCCGGGCTGGGGCTGACCGCGCTGCTGGTCGACGCGTACCGGTGGAGCACAGTCACGTTGCCTGACGCCGGCACCGCCGAGCGGCTGGGCGAGCAGATCTTCCAGTCCTGGGTGCTGCCGTTCGAGGTGCTGTCGGTGCTGCTGCTCTCCGCGCTGGTGGGCGCGATCGTGCTGTCCCGGCCGGACATCGGCCGTGCCGCCCCGCAACGCGACGCAGGCGACCTGGTCGACAGCGAGCCCGGGGGGCGCCGGTGAGGCCGGTCATCCCGTACGTCACCGCCGCGCTGCTGTTCGGCCTCGGCGTGTACGGCGTACTGCGCCGCCGCAACGCGGTGCTGGTGCTGATGTCGGTCGAGTTGATGCTCAACGCTGTCAACCTGATCCTGGTCACCGCGGACACCACGGCCCGCGCCGTGCTCCCGCACTCGGGGCAGGTCTTCGCGCTGTTCGTCATCGTCCTCGCCGCCGCCGAGATCGGGGTGGGGCTGGCGATCGTCCTTCAGCTCTACCGATTGCGGGCGACCGTCGCGGTGGATGACGTGCCGTTGACCGAGTCGCCGGATCCCTCCGCCGGGCGTGAGCCGGTCGTCGCAGACTCGGAGGTTGGCCGGTGACCGGGCTGCTCGGGGCGCTGCTGCCCGCCGTACCGCTGGTCGCCGGGCTGCTCGGTCTGCTGCTGCCACCGGCCCCTCGACGCGACAGCGCGACCGGCGGCGACCGGGCCCGCTCGGCCGCCGTGACGCTCGGCGTCACCGGTGCGGCCGGCGCGCTGGCGTTGGCCGTCGCTCTGCTGTTCACCGTGGACGGGCCGACGGAGACGTCGGCCACCTGGGTCGACTTCGGCGGGCTGGCGGTGACCCTCGGCGTACGGCTGGACGGCGCCGCCGCGCTGGTCGCGGTGGCGGTCACCGCTGTCGCCCTCGCCGTGCAGGTCTACTCGATCGGCTACCTGCGGCGCGGTCCCCACGACGACGTCGACGTGGACCACCGCTACCCGCCCTACGCCGCCCAGATCAGCCTCTTCACCGGTGCCATGCTGCTGGTGGTGGTCGCCGGCGACCTGATCATGCTGTTGGTCGGCTGGGAGGTGATGGGCCTCTGCTCGTACCTGCTCATCGCCCACGACCGCCGACTGGCCGGCGCCCCCGCCGCCGCCATGAAGGCGTTCCTGGTGACCCGGGTCGGTGACGTCGGGTTCCTGCTCGGCATCGCGCTGCTGGGTGTGTCGACGGGCAGCTTCCGGATCGCCGACGTGCTCGCCCACGACCATTCCGGCGCGACGTTGACCGCTGCCGGCCTGCTGCTGCTCGCCGGGGTGGCCGGCAAGAGCGCGCAGTTCCCGCTGCACACCTGGTTGCCGGACGCGATGGCCGGCCCGACCCCGATCTCCGCGTTGATCCACGCGGCGACGATGGTCGCCGCCGGTGTGTACGCGGTGGCCCGGCTCTACCCGCTGTTCACGGCCGCGCCGGTGACGCTGACGGTGCTGGGGGTGCTCGGCGCGATCACGCTGCTGCTCGGCGCGCTCGCGGCCACCGCCCAGGACGACATCAAACGCGTGCTGGCCTGGTCGACGGTGTCCCAGTTGGGTTACATGACCGGCGCGCTGGCGGTCGGTTCACCGTCGGCCGCACTGTTCCACCTGCTCACCCACGCCGCCTTCAAGGCGCTGCTGTTCCTCGCCGCCGGTGCCGTGATCCACGCCGTCGGCACCACGCTGATGTCGGAGATGGGCGGGCTGCGGCGCAGCATGCCGGTGACGTTCTGGTGCACTGTGGTGGGCCTTGGCGCGTTGGCCGGGGTGCCGCCGTTGGCCGGTTTCTGGAGCAAGGACGGCGTACTGTCGGTCGCCGAGTCGGCCGCGCTGGAGGGCACCGGGCCGGCCCCGTCCTGGGTGGGCTGGATCGTCTGGATCGCCGGGCTGATCGGCGTGGCGGTCACCGCCTGGTACGCGGGTCGGCTGCTGTTGCGCGCCTTCTTCGGCGCCCCGCGCCTGCCCCTGGTTCAGCCGCACGACCCGCCGGCCGTCCTCCGCTGGCCGGTGCTGCTGCTGGCCGTGCCGGCTGCGCTGCTCGGTCTGGTCGGGTTCGTCGGGGCCTTCGCCGACCGCCTGCGGTTCCCCACCGTCCCGGTGGCGGGCTCCGAGGACGGCCTGGTCCACCTGGGGCCGGGGGTGCTGCTGCCGCTCGCGTTCCTGCTGTTCGGCGCCGCGCTGGTGACGCTGGGCTGGCGGCGCGACCCGGCCGCCGACCCGGCCGCCGCGCTGGGTCTGCTGCGGCCGGTCTTCGCCCGCGCGTTCCGGCTCGACGACGTCCAGCGCACCCTCGTGGTACGTCCCGTCCGCGCGCTGGCCCGCGCCGCGCGCACGGGTGACGAGGTGGTGGTGGACGGCGCGGTCGAGGGCAGTGGGCGAGCCGCTTCCGGTCTGGGCGCGGGGCTGGCCGCGCTGCACCGCGCGGCGCTGCCCCGGGCCGCCGCCGGCGTACTGGCCGGTGCTCTGCTGATCGGCCTGGCCGCCGCCGTGTTGGGAGTTGTCCAGTGAGCGCGAGGAGTGAGCCGGGTTTGCGAGCCCCGCAGTCGCGAACAGAGGCGGTCCAGTGAACTTGGGGCAGGGGTTGCTGGTCGCGGTGCTGGCGGTGCCGGCGCTGGGTGCGGTCGCGGTGGCGGCGACGCCCCGGGACCGGGCGGCCCGGCTGGTCGGCACTGTCGCGGCGGCGTTGACCCTGCTGGCAGCGGTGCCGCTCGTGTTCGGCGGTCGGGGCTGGGTCGCCTGGTCGACGGACGAGCCGGCGGTGCGCCCGTGGCACCAACTGGACCTGCCCTGGGTGCCCGGTCTGGAGTTGCGCTTCCACCTCGGCGTCGACGGCATCTCCTGGCCGCTGGTGGTGTTGACCGCGCTGCTCACGTTGCTCTGCTGCGCGTACACGATGTGGCGGGTTCCGGACGGCGGCAGCGGCCGGGCACTCGTCGCGCTGCTGCTGGTGGTCGAGGTGGGCATCCTGGGCACCTTCCTCGCCCTGGACCTGGTGTTGTTCTTCCTCTTCTTCGAGGTCGTCCTGCTGCCGATGTACGCGATCATCGCCGGCTGGGGTGGCGCGGCCCGGCGTCGGGCGGCCCGGAAGTTCGCCCTTTACACGCTGTTCGGCTCGGTGTTGCTGCTGGTCGGCGTGTACGTCGTGGTCGCCGCCGCCGGCACCGCCGACATGGTGACGCTGACCGGTGGCGCGGGGATGTCCCGGGGCACCCAGTTGGCCGCGTTCACTCTGCTCGCGTTGGCGTTCGCGGTGAAGAGCCCGCTGTGGCCGTTGCACTCCTGGCTGCCCGACGCGCACACCCAGGCACCCACCGTGGGCAGTGTCGTGTTGGCCGGTGTGCTGCTCAAGATGGGCACGTACGGCCTGATCAGGGTCGCGGTGGGGGTGGCACCGGAGGGAGCCCGTTGGGCAGCGCCGGTGCTCGGCGTGCTCGCCGTCGCCGCGATCCTGATCGGTTCGCTGGTCTGCCTGGCCCAGTCGGACGTGAAGCGGCTCATCGCGTACTCCAGCGTGGGGCACATGGGCTTCGTGCTGTTGGGCGTCGCCACGCTGACCGCCACCGGCATCCAGGCGGCGTTGATCGGCAACGTCGCGCACGGGGTGATCACCGGCCTGCTGTTCTTCCTGGCCGGGGCGGTGAAGGACCGTACCGGCACGGGCACCCTCACCGAGCTGTCCGGGCTGCGGGAGACCTCGCCCCGGTTGGCGGGTCTGCTCGCGTTCGCGGCGATCGCGTCGCTGGGCCTGCCCGGCCTGGCCGGTTTCTGGGGCGAGGCGTTCGCGGTGATCGCCGCCGTGCAGGTGGGCGGTCCGCTCTGGACCACCCTCGGGGTGCTGGCGGCGGTCGGTGGGGCGCTCACCGCCGCGTACTTCCTGCGGTTGCTGCGCCAGGTCACCCACAATCGGCCGAGCCCCGCCGTCGGTCGGGTCAACCCCGGCCTGGCCGGTGCGGAGTTGACCGCCTGGGTGCCGCTGGTGCTGCTCGCGTTGGCCATTGGGCTGGCACCCACGCTGGTCCTCGGCGTCGCCGAGGCTCCCGTCGACGCCCTGATCGGGGTGGTCTCCCGGTGAGCGTGAGGAGTGCAGCGGAGCGGAGCCCCGCAGTCGTGAACGAAGGCGGGCTCTGGTGAGCGCGAGGAGTGCAGCGGAGCGGAGCCCCGCAGTCGCGAACGAAGGCGGGCTCAGATGAACGTCGTGCAGAGCGTGGACAGCGTCGCGCTGCTGCCGGCCTACCTGGCCGCCGGCACGGCCGTGCTCGTGCTCATCACCGATCTGCTCGTGGCCCGGCCACGGGCCACCCTCGCCGTGGCCGCGCTCGGTGCGCTCGGCACCGCCGTCGGCTCCGCGCTGGTCGGGGCGGGTGCCGAGCGGCGGACGTTCTGCGTGGGCGCCGACTGCTCCTGGATCTTCGGCGGTCGGGCGGCCCTGGTCGCCGTGGTGGTCGCGCTGCTCACGGTGGGTGTGCTCGGGCTGTCGGTGCCCGCGCTACGGGCCGGGCGGTCACCGGTCGGGGAGTACGCCTTCCTGTTGGCCTGCTCGATGACCGGCGGCGTGGTGCTCGGTGCGGCCGGCGACCTGATCACGCTGATCGTCGCGCTGGAGACGCTGACACTGCCGCTGTACGTGCTGGTCGGCCTGCGCCGGGGCAGCCTCGCGAGCGCCGAGGCGGCGCTGACCTTCTTCGTGGTCAGCGTGGTGGCGACCACGCTGACCCTGCTCGGCGCGGCGCTGCTGTACGCGGTGACCGGTGGGCTGCACCTGGACCGGCTCGGCGCGTTGATCGCCGAGCAGCCAGAGTTGCGGGACCTGCCGTTGACCACCGCCGCGGTGGCGGTGCTGCTGGTCGGCCTGGCCTTCAAGGTGGCGGCGGTGCCGTTCCATGCCTGGGCGCCGGCCACCTACGACGGCGCGCCGCTGCCGGTGGCCGCGTACCTGTCCACAGCGTCGAAGCTGGGCGGCCTGGTCGCCCTGCTCGCCGTGGTGCAACGGGCGCTGCCGGCGGACCAGACCGGCCCGGTGCTCGCCCTGCTCGCCGTGCTCACCATGACCGTCGGCAACCTGGTCGCCCTGCGTCAGCGGCGGACCGTCCGGCTGCTCGCCTGGTCGTCCGTCGCGCAGGCCGGGTACATCCTCGCCCCGTTGGGGGCGTTGGCGCTGGCCGCCGGACGCACGGACGAGGCGCGGTCCGCCGCGTACGCGGCGGCCATCGCGTACGCCGTCTTCTTCGTGGTGTTGGAGCTGGCGGCGTTCGCCGGATTGACCGCGCTGCGGCCGGCGGGTGCAGACGGCGGCACGCTGGACGACCTGCGCGGGGCAGCCCGGCGGCACCCGTGGCGAGCTGTGGCGTTCGGTCTCGCGCTGGTGGGTCTGGCCGGTCTACCGCCGGGGCTGGCTGGCCTGTTCGCGAAGGTGACAGTGGTCCGGGCGCTGCTGGACGGTGGCGCCGCCTGGCTGGCGCTGGTGGTGGCGTTGAACGCCGTGATCGGGCTCGCCTACTACCTGCGGGTGACCGCCGCGCTGTGGGCACCGACGCCCCTCGCCGCCCCGAACGTGGGCGGTGCCGCGGCCGTACCCGTGGTGGGTGTGGTGGGGGTGGTGCTGGCGGTGGCGACGGTGGCCGCCGTGGTGCTGGGTGTCGCCCCGCAGCTGGTGCTCGACCTGGCCGGCCGTTGACCTGACCTGCGACTTCGGTCTCAGTGAACTCTCAGCGTTGTAACGGATGGTTGACGGGTACCGGGTTGTTGAACCGGTCAGCGGATCCCGGCGATCCGTGCACCGAAGGAGACATCGTGCACCACAACCGTCTGAAGACCGCAGCGCTGCTCGGCCTGCTCAGCGCCCTGATCCTGGCGGTGGGCTACTGGTTCGGCGGCAGCGGCGGCCTGGTCATCGCCGTCGTCGTGTCTCTGGTCATGAACGGCGTCACCTACTTCTACTCCGACAAACTCGCACTGCGCTCGATGGGGGCGCAACCGGTCACCGAGGCGCAGTTCCCCGAGCTGTACCGGATGGTCCGGGAGTTGGCCACCGACGCCCGGCAGCCGATGCCGCGGCTCTACGTCAGCCCCACCGCGCAGCCCAACGCGTTCGCCACCGGTCGCAACCCGCAGCACGCGGCCGTCTGCGTGACCCAGGGCATCACCGAGATCCTCGACTACCGTGAGCTGCGCGGCGTGATCGGGCACGAGCTGTCCCACGTCTACAACCGGGACATCCTGATCTCCAGCGTGGCGGCCGGTCTGGCCAGCATCATCACCCTGCTGGCGAACCTCGCCTTCTTCATCCCGCTGGGCGGCGGGGACGACGAGGATCGACCCAACCCGGCTGTGCTGCTGCTCACCCTGATCCTGGGCCCGATCGCGGCCACTGTGATCCAGTTGGCGATCAGCCGGAGCCGCGAGTTCCAAGCGGACGCCTCGGGCGCCGAGCTGAGCCGCGATCCGCTGGCCCTGGCCAGCGCGCTCCGCAAGATCGACGCGGTGGCCCGACGTCGGCCGTTGCCGGCCCAGGGGCAGCTCACCAGCACCGCCCACCTCATGATCGCCAACCCGTTCCGGGGTGGCGGCATGGCGGCGCTCTTCTCCACCCACCCCAAGATGGAGGACCGCGTCGCCCGGCTGGAGCAGATGGCCCGCAACTCGGGGCCGGTCCAGTTCCAGCGCTGACCCGCTGAAAACACCGCCTCCGCCCGTACCTGGCCACGCCGGGTACGGGCGGAGTGCTGTATTTCCGTTGTCTACCGGCCGAGCGATGACGTTAGGGTCATAACGGCTTACGCTCATTACATCCTCGGGAGGTTCACGGTGACCGCGCTGCGTCAGTACCTGGGTGTCTGGCGGATCCCCGGCGCGCCCATGCTGCTGATCTTCGGCATCATCGGGCGGCTCGGAATCGGCATGACCCCGCTGGCGCTGCTCCTGGTCGTCGAGCAGGTGACCGGGCGCTACTCGCTGGCCGCCATCGCCGGCGGCATCTACGCCCTCGCCGGCGCCGCGCTCAGCCCGATCGCCGGGCGGATCGCCGACCGGGTCGGCCCCAGCCCCGTCCTGCTGCTCACCGCCGTGGCCCACCCGCTGGCACTCATCGGGCTGCTGCTGGCCAGCCGCTCCGGCGACGACGCGCTCCCCGTCATCTACCTCGCCGCAGGCATTGCCGGCGCCACCTACCCGCCGCTCAGCGCCGCCATCCGAGGCGCCTGGAACGACCTGACCGGCCCCAACTCCGGCCGATACCACCTCCGCAACACCGCGCTGGCCGCCGAGACCACACTGTTCGAAATCGTCTTCGTCCTCGGCCCACTGCTCGTCGCCGGCTTCGTCCTCGTCGCCGACGCGGCGGCCGCGCTGATCGGTGCGGCAGTGGTCACCCTGGTCGGCACGACCACCGTGGCCCTCGGGCAGGTCATGCGCGGCTGGCGTCCGCACCCGCAGGAACACCACGCGCGCGGCCTCGGCCCGCTACGGGTCGCCGGCTTCCCGGCCCTGCTGATCTGCGTCGCCGGCCTGGGCATCGCCTTCGGGGCCGCCGGTGTGATCGTGCCGGCGTTCGCGAGCGACCACGCCACCGGCGACCCGGAGAGCCTCGCCGGCGTCCTGCTCGCCGTCTGGGGGATCGGCAGCGCCATCGGTGGGCTCTGGTTCGGCGTCCGCAAGCCGGCACCGAACATGACCCGGCAGTTCGCCCTGCTGCTCGCCGCGCTGGCCGCCACCTTCGCCGTCTTCGCGGTGATGCCCAACCCGCTCGCGCTGGGTGTCGCGCTGATCGCCGGCGGGGCCACCATCGCGCCCGCGCTGACCCTGGAGAACACCCTGGTCGGCCGGATCGCCCCGACCGGGATGTTGAACGAGGCGTACACCTGGGTGGTCACCGTCGCTGTGGCGTCGAGCGCCGCCGGCGGCTCGGTGGCCGGCGTGATCGTCGACCACGCCGGTGGCGTCCGCTGGGCGTTCCTGTTCGCCGGGGCGGCGGTCGCCGTCGGGGCGGCGGTCGCCGCACTACCCGCCGGGCCCATCGCCCGCGCGGAAACCACCGCGGTACGCGCCGAACACCCCGTCCCCGTCTGACCTACTGGCTGGCTGGCTGGCTGGCTGGCTGGCCGGCTGGCCGGCTCGCGTCGTGGTCGGCTCGCGTCGTGGTCGGTCCGCGTCGTGGTCGGTCCGCGTCGTGGTCGGTCCGCGTCGTGGTCGGCGTCGTGGTCGGCTGGCGTCGTGGTCGGTCCGCGTCGTGGTCGGCTGGCGTCGTGGTCGGGTTGCCCTTGATCGACTCGGGTTCCTGAAAGTCGCGGTGTCCCAGTCGCCCGGACGCCCCGACTTCCAGGAAGCCGAGTCGATCTCAGCTGGACGCCCTGTGGCCGGGGACCGGATCGCTGCGGATAGCTGTCAGCGGTAGTTGTTGAACTGGAGGGCGACGCCGAAGTCCTCGCCCTTGAGCAGCGAGATGACGGCCTGGAGGTCGTCCCTCTTCTTGCCGGTGACCCGCAGTTGGTCGCCCTGGATCTGCGCCTGCACGCCCTTGGGGCCCTCTTCGCGGATCTTCTTGCTGATGGCCTTGGCCTTGTCCGTCTCGATGCCCTGGATCACCTTGCAGTCGATCTTGAAGATCTTGCCCGACGGGCGCGGCTCCCCAGCATCCAGCGACTTCAGCGAGATGTTCCGCTTGACGAGCTTCTCCTTGAACACGTCCAACGCGGCGCGGACGCGCTCCTCGGTCTCCGCCTGAAGGCCGATCGCCTCCTCGCCAGACCAGGAGATCTCAGCGCCGGTGCCGCGGAAGTCGAACCGCGTCGCAAGCTCCTTCTCCGCCTGACGAAGGGCGTTGTCGACCTCCTGACGGTCAACCTTGCTCACGATGTCGAACGACGGGTTCGCTGCCATGATTCTGCTCCTGCTGTCCGGCGGTCTGGGCCTGCCGTCGGCCGCCGACCAGCGGCACGACCCCCTGACCGTACCCGGTTGCGTAGGTGCCGGGGGGAGCCGCTATCCTTGCTTCCGCCGCCGCGTTACGACGCGGTGGGGTGCCCTGGCGGGTTGCCCGAGCGGCCAATGGGAGCGGACTGTAAATCCGTCGCGAAAGCTTCAGAGGTTCGAATCCTCTACCCGCCACCAGGTGCAGACACGGCCCCTGACCAGCAGAGATGCTGATCAGGGGCCGTTGTCATTGATCTAGCCGAGTCCGGCTGGGTCCAGCCGGTGACGACTGGTTGTTGGACAGATGGTGGGCAGGTCGAAGGATCGTTCTCGAGTGCTGTCCGCAGCGTGCCCCGGCATCCCGTGGGTACACCGCCGCTCCTTCATCTCCGCCGCGATACCTCGCTGGCGCGCAACCAGGGAGCGCTGGTTGACTGAGGGTGACACCTGGGGCATCGCGCCCGTCATGTTCGCCTTGGTCGAGCTGATGTCGTATCAGGTAGCTGCCGAGACGAGCGTCCACCGACGAGGGCCACCGCGAGCGGCCTAAGAAGAGGGCGAAGAAGCCGGACCGGCCAGCGTCAATTTTCGGGGCGTGGGTGACGCCTACGCAACTCCCAGGAGACGCCGCAGGGCCGCTAGCTGTGTTTGGTGGGCCCGAACCATGTTGCGGGCTGCCGATTTCCGGTTCACACAGACCACCCGATTGTCATGAGACTCGTAGAGAGTGCAGTCTGCCTCTAGCGCTTCCCTGAATTGAAGCTGAACCAGGACAGCTTCGCGCTCCCGCTGATCAAGTAGCTGCTCGGCATGGATATTGCGGCTGTCCGGTCCGTGGTGCTGCACGCCTGCGTCCCCTGCCCGGCTGGGACGGTCGGATGGTGGCGTAGCGGAACCCAACGCCAGGGCGACGGCCCCGGCCAAGCCGGCGGCTCCCATGCTGAATAGCCCAGCGATCTTTGCTGCGCTGCGGGATCCGCTGGCACTGATGCCTGCGCTGGCCACGGTGGCGTTAGCAGTGATCATGGCGCTGACCTCGGTTGCGCGCGCGGTGATGAACGCCGCCTGAACCTCAGGGCTCACGGCGCGCTTCTTTCGCCGACTCATTCTGCTCCTCCGGCCCACAAGCCTCCCACATTCAGGTTCTGGTGTGGGTGGACGCTCGGGCGTGTCGAGCATCAGGGCGACGGGGCGGGGGAGTCCTTCGTAAGCCCTGCGCTGAGCAGCCTGCGGGCGATGATCCTCCAAGACGGCGGCGCAAGGACTGCCTCTTGGCGCTTCCAGCGTGCCGGCCAGCACGGCCCCCCACGTCAAAGGGCGAGCCTGCGAGGCAGCCAGCGGTCAGCGCGGGTGGTAGACGACCGCTCTGACACCCGAGACAGTGCGGATCGAGGCGGCGATGCGACCACGGTCATCGAGGCCGACGAACTCGCCGTACATGCTGATGCCGGCGAGGCTCAGGTCGTGCAGAACGCCGCGTCGCCACAGGGCCGGCCGGGAGATTCCGTCGCTGGCGGCGGAGGTGGCCAGGATCTCGCCGCGGTTGTTGATCGCCCGCAGCTCGGTGGTGTTGCCGCCGAGAGTGCCGACGTCCAGGGCTCGGCCGTGTCGCCAGAGGATGCCGCGCGGAAACTGGTCAGCAGAGAACTGCCAGCCGATCACCCAGCCGCGGTCGTTGAGGGCGTACGTGTTGCTGCGGTTGAAGGGGCCGGCGCCGAGGTCGGTGACCCGGCCGCTGTGCCATCGGACGGCGTGGAAGCCGTCCGGTGGCAGGTACACCCCACCTGAAACCTGGCCGTGTTCGTTGATGTCGGACACTTCGGTGAGAGGCAGGGACCGGGCACTGCCGTTCGTCCACAGGACGGGGCCTTCGTCGGTGCGGCCGACAACCTGGCCGCGGTTGTTGATCGCCAGGGGTAGGGCGGACGGACCCAGCGGCCGCACGACACCGTGGTCCCAGACGTACCCGCCGGAGCCGTCGGCGGGGTAGCCGACGACCTGGCCGCGGTCGTTGACGTCGGTCGGGGTGAAGGCACCGAGATCGGTCATCCGGCCGTGGTGCCAGAGGAACCCGCGGTAGCTGCCGTCGGCGGCTTGGGCGCGGCCGACCACGTCGCCGCGGTTGTTCATGGCGCTGACGAAGCTGTTGTCGCCGCCGAGGGTGCCGAGCTCCACCAGGCGGTAGCCGGGCGCCGGGGCGGGGGTGGCGGCGGACGCGGTTGGTGCCGCCGTCAAGGCGGCCGCGAGGAAAGCTGCGCCGAGGATGGATGGCATGGGACGGCTCCCTTCGGAGCGTTGCCGGGCGAACCCTGTGCACAGGCTAGGCGGATCCTGTCGCTCGGCCAGAGTGCCGTCACATGGCCGACTGCCCCGCCGTCCTGCCCACGAGCGGAATGATTGTCCGGTGACGCACCGGCGGGCGGTTTCGCTTGCGAGTCGCTTGTCGACACCGTGGTGCTGTACTGGCTGAGCGGTACCGGCGTCCCGTCCGCCCGGTGGTACTGGGAGCAGGAGCGGTTTCAAGCAGCGGCCCAGGCGGCCGGTCAGACTCCGCCACCGGTCACGGTGCCGGTCGCTTCACCACGTTCCCCGGCGAGATCTGGGCCGCTCCGCGGAACGGGGCCGAGGCTGCCTACCCCGGCATGCGTACGTCAATGAGGTTGACCGCGGCGGGCACTTCGCGTCCTGCGCTGCCATCTTCGGTGGCCGTGGGCCGCAACCTGACCGGCCTGCCCGCCGTAGCCGGTCTGCGCGCCGCGAGCGGGTGTCGCCGAGGGCGGTCCCAGGGTGGCGGCGGCGCTGGTTGCATAGATGATTGCGGTTTGCCGCGTGAGGCGTCACAATCTGCTTCGGGAAAGTCACGCATGATCGGGGCGTTCAGCCCGCAAGGCGAGTGTCGTACGACTGGCCGGCACAGCAGGTCGAGGTCCGGTAGGAGTGCTAAGCCGCATAGGAGTTGTTAGCGGGGCTTGTCGTTTCTTGAGGGGCGGCGATCGGTCGGACGGTAAGACGATCTGGCCAGACGTGGTGGGTGGACAGGCCGACCGGTTCGTAATTCCCCGTCCGCAGCCCGGGGCCGTCGTGGAACTTTCCCCCCTGCCAACGCTGTGGCACCATCGGGGAACGCAGTTTTCTGACACCCTTGGTGGTAGGAGTTTCCGATGTCTGGTCTAACGCGTGGCCGGCTGCTCGGTCTGATCGTGGCGATGGGTCTTGTCGTGTCCGCTGTCGGGGGCGTTGTCGTCAGCAGTGAGATGCAGGCGACAGGGGTTGAGTGGGGTGCTCCGGTCAGCAGCAGTGGCGCGGGAGCCGTTGTCAACGAGCGTTGATGTCGGCGCGCTTCAGCGCCACCGATGAGGGGACACGAGCGTGCCGGGCAACAACGTCCCCCGCCGTTCAACGGAACGTGCCTGGCTGATCACCGGCCCCCTGGCTTCTCTCGCTATCCTCATCACCACATTCCTAGCCGTTACTGAAACCATAAAACCCCGCGACCTTCTGGTTGCGGGGTTGCTCGTGCTTGTGATGGTGGTGGCCGGCGTACCGACTCTGAGCTTCGTCGTCCGACGTCAGGCCGTCGTGGTCACCCTCACCGAGATCCCGTTGGTGCTGGGGCTGTACTGGCTCTCACCGGTGCTCGTGGTCCTGATCGCGACGATCGCCGCGGTGGTCACTCAGGCTCACCGTCGCTACCTGCCCCCCAAGTTCTGGTTCAACGTCGCCCGGGATGCCGCCGGCGTGTCGGTGGCGGGCGTGGTCGTGGTGGCGGCGCCGCCGCTCGACGGGGTTGGGCCCGCCACCTGGGGGGTCCTGTTTCTCGCGGTCAGCGCGAACACGCTGATCAGCTTGGCCTCGGTCGTCGGCGTGATCAGCCTGTTGCAGGGCTGGCAGGGGCTGCGGGGCACGACGGCGATGGCCGTGCAGGTCTTCCTCACCACCGCGCTGAACGTGGCGGTGGGGCTGCTCATCCTGATCGCGCTGGTGACGACACTGTGGTCGACGTTGCTCCTGGTGGCCATCACCGTCGCCGGCGTCATGCTCTACCGCGCGTACTCCCGGTTCCTTCGTCAGCACCGGACCCTCGGCGACATGTACGAGTTGACCCGGGCGATGACCAGCGCGGGCCACGAGGGGGCGCTCGCGGACGTGCTGCTCGATCGGATCCGCACCCTCATGCAGGCCGAGTACGCGACCCTCTGGCTTCCGGCGCAGCGCCGGCATCCGGAGGTGCTGCTGACCGCACGGCTGGACGACCGGGGGCTGCTCGACGTGGCGCCCACCCCGGTGGTGATTCGTGAGCGGGCTTTCGAGGCGGGCCACAACGTCACCCTCGGGCGGCTGCTCGGCGGCGATGCGGAGTTGCGTCGCGCGATCGCCGGCCGTCAGGTGAAGGACGTCATCGTCGTGCCGCTGCGGTCGGGGAAGGTGGTGATCGGCACGTTGGAGGTGGTCAACCGCCTCAGCGACGTCGGCCACTTCACCAAGGCCGATGTGCCCGTGCTGGAAACGGTGGCGGCGCACGCGGCCGTCGCGTTGGAGAATTCGCGGCTGGTCGACCGGCTGCGGCACGACGCGTACCACGACACGTTGACCGGGTTGCCCAACCGGCGGCGCATCACCGGCGCTCTTGACGAATCGGTCAAGATCGGCGCGCCGGACGAGGTGGTGGCGCTGCTGCTCTTCGACGTCGACGGGCTGCGCCAGGTCAACGAGTCCCTGGGGCACGCGGCCGGGGACAAGGTCCTCACCGAGGTCGCCAATCGGTTGCGGGCCAGCGCGCCGTCGTCGGCTCTGGTTGGCCGTGCCGGTGGGGACGAGTTCCTGGTGACGTTGCGGTTGGAGAGCGCCGAGGCGGCGGTCGAGTTGGCCGCCCAACTGCGCGACCAGATCCGCGACGAGATGGTCTTCGACGCGCTCACCCTCGACGTGGACACCGCCGTCGGGGTGGCCGTACACCCGGATCATGGCAGCGACGCGGCGACCCTGCTGCTTCGGGTCGACCTCGCCGCCACCGCGGCCAAGTCGGTACCGGGCAGCGTGCAGCTGTTCAATCCCGCGCTGGAGTCCCGTTCGCTGCGCCGGTTGGGTCTGGCCGGCGATCTGCGCCGAGCACTGGACCATGACGAGCTGGAGGTCTACTTCCAGCCCAAGGTGACTCTGCGGGACCGGCGCCTGGTGGGTGTGGAGTGTCTGGCGCGCTGGGAGCACCCGGCGCACGGCACTGTCGCGCCCGAGGACTTCGTGGCGGTGGCCGAGCACACCGGCCAGTTGAGCCGGCTCACCGAGGTGGTGCTCCGGGAGGGCCTTCGGCGCAGCCGGGACTGGGCGCTGGCCGACCAGCCGCTGCCCATCGCGGTCAACCTCTCGGCCCGTACGCTCATCGACCGACACTTCCCGGATCGGGTCCAGGAGTTGTTGACCGAGTACAAGGTGCCGGCGCAGCGCCTCACCCTGGAGATCACCGAGTCGGGGGTGCTGGACGGCACGGACCGGCCCATCCCCACCCTGCAACGGCTGCGGGATCTCGGCGTACGACTGTCGGTGGACGATTTCGGCACTGGTGACTCGTCTCTGGCGCACCTGCGCCGGCTGCCGGTGCACGAGGTGAAGGTGGACCGCTCCTTCGTGCAGGGCATGGCGACCGACCCGGGGGACCTGGCGATCGTCAACGCGGTCGTCACCCTCTCCCAGCAGTTCGGCCTGACGGTGGTGGCCGAGGGGGTGGAGAGCGAGCTGACCCTGGAGCTTCTCCAGGACATCGGCTGCGAGATCGGGCAGGGCTTCCTGTTCAGCCGGCCGCTGCCGTACGAGCGTTTGGCTGCCTGGTTCGGTGCCCAGGTCGAGCCGGAGACGGTCGCCAACGGGGAGCTTCCGCGCCTGCGTGTCGTGCCCTGAGCAGGGCGCCGACGATCACCGGGGATCCGATTTCACCTGTCGAGCCGGGCCGTGTACTCTTACTCCTGCGCGCCCCACGGGGAGATCGCGCAGGCCCCCTTAGCTCAGTCGGCAGAGCGTCTCCATGGTAAGGAGAAGGTCTACGGTTCGATTCCGTAAGGGGGCTCGAGGGTTCAGCTGGACCCATCGCAGCGGTGTAGCTCAGATGGTAGAGCAAGCGGCTCATAATCGCTGTGTCGCCGGTTCAAGTCCGGCCACCGCTACTCTCGTCTTCCGGGCTCGTTGCCGGTGGTCGTAAGAATGGGCGCTTCCGGCGCCCACTTTGCATGTCCGCGCTGTCAGCGTCTAGGCTGGCGCGTCGTAGTTGTTTCCGTTAGCGAGGAAGGCACTCCGCCGTGGCGAAGGCTACCGATGTCCGGCCGAAGATCACTTTGGCGTGTGTGGAGTGCAAGGAGCGCAACTACATCACGCGCAAGAACCGGCGCAACGACCCCGACCGCATCGAGCTGAAGAAGTTCTGCCCGCGCGACGGTCGGCACACGGTCCACCGCGAGACCCGCTGACTGCTGGCCGGCCTCAGGGCCGGCCGTTGTCGAAGCTTTCCGATCGCCGATCTGACCGGTTTGGTGCGGCTCCGCCGCCGCCTACCGATCAGGTCGGCGATTGGGCTTTCCGTGTAGGTTCGCGGCATGCCTCTGGACCCTTCCTTCGTCGGCCGGACGTATCCGCCGACCGCCCCCTACCAGGTGGGCCGAGAAAAGATCCGCGAGTTCGCCAGCGCCATCGGTGCCACCGATCCGGCCCACCACGACCCGGAGGCCGCGCGGGCGCTGGGCCACCCCGACGTGGTGGCCCCGCCGACCTTCCCGGTGATCGTGACGATGGCCGCGAGCAGCCAGATCATCGAGGACCCGGCCCTGGGTGTCGACTACAGCCGCCTGGTGCACGGTGACCAGCGGTTCGCGTACACCCGGCCGGTGGTCGCCGGCGACGAGCTGGTCTGCACCAACACCATCGAGGACGTCAGCACCAGGGGTGGGCACGGCTTCCTGACCACGCGCACCGACGTGAGCACCGCTGGCGGGGAACCCGTGGTGGCGGTCTGGGCCAGGTATGTCATTCGCGGGGAGGCGTGAGATGGAGTTGCCAGCACAGACGTTTCAGGTGACCCGCGCGGACCTGGTCCGCTACGCCGGCGCCTCGGGTGACTTCAACCCGATCCACTGGAGCGACCGGGTCGCCACCACTGTGGGTCTGCCCGGGGTGATCGCCCACGGCATGTTCACCATGGCCCTGGTCGGGCGGGCGGTCACCGAGTGGGCCGGGTCGCCGGACGCGGTGGTCGAGTACGGCGTGCGTTTCACCCGGCCCGTTGTGGTCCCCGACGATGACCAGGGGACCGAGATCGAGGTGACCGCGCGGGTCCGCGAGGTGACCGAGGACGGTCTCACGCGGCTCGAGGTGACCGCCACCTGCCTGGGTGAGAAGGTGCTGTCGCAGGCGCGGGCAACCATCCGGACGGCAGGCTGAACCGAGCCCGCCACGCGTGGCGGAGAGACCGGTTGGGAAAGTCGGGCGGCTACCCGTACACTGGTCCGCCGTGGGGCAAGTGACCCCTGCTCGGTCGTCTGTGGCCGCGTGGGGCGAGTGTTGCCACATAGGGGTGTAGCTCAATTGGCAGAGCAGCGGTCTCCAAAACCGCAGGCTGCAGGTTCAAGTCCTGTCACCCCTGCGCCTCAGGCCTGACCGTTCCCGTGGGCCGCGCCGCCACCTGGCGGCGTCCGGCCCGTGGTGGTGGCATCGGCGGGGTGGCTCCGAGGCAATCGGGGCCCTCCGGGTGATCCACCGGCCGCGGCCCGTCGCGGGACGGTTGGGTCCGGCCGGCGTGACCAGCGCCGC
Organism: Micromonospora sp. NPDC049089; assembly: GCF_040648775.1. Taxonomy (NCBI): domain Bacteria; kingdom Bacillati; phylum Actinomycetota; class Actinomycetes; order Micromonosporales; family Micromonosporaceae; genus Micromonospora; species Micromonospora sp. NPDC049089. The sequence goes on along the minus strand of NZ_JBEZEH010000071.1, from coordinate 2,723 downwards.
GTGCGCCACTCGGCGTACGACCCCAGATTCCGCGACGGAGGGCGAAGTGGCCGACAACAAGCGGCGCGACGACGACGGCGACGATCGTCTGGACGACGAGGTCGTCGACGACGTGGCCGACGACGACGCCTCCGGCGCGGACGAGCCGGTTTCCCGGGGAGGCACCGCCACGCGGTCCCGTGCCCGGGCGGAGTCGGCGGACAGCCGGCCGACCACGCGGTCGGAAACGGGTCGGGTGGGCGTCTTCGGCCGCATCGCCCGGTTCTTCCGCGAGGTCGTAGCTGAACTGCGTAAGGTCATCTGGCCGACCCGCAAGGAGTTGCTGACCTACACCGCCGTGGTGGTGGCGTTCGTCGCGGTGATGCTGACGATCGTGGGTGTGCTGGACTTCGGCTTCGCCAAGGTCGTGTTGTTTGTCTTTGGCAACTCGGACTGACCGGCTGCCTCCAGCCATAGTGACGGAAGTGAGCGAGCGTGCCTGAGTACGACGAGACCGCCGGACCGGTGGACGAGCAGTCCACGGTCGCGACGGCGGCTGGTGACGAGTCGGTCGAGGCCGCCAGCGAGCCGGAGTTCCCTACGACCGAGCCCGCACCGGACGAGGACTACGACCCCGTCGCGGAGCTGAGGCAGAAGCTTCGCTACGCGCCGGGTGACTGGTACGTGGTGCACTCGTACGCCGGCTACGAGAACAAGGTCAAGACCAACCTCGAGACCCGGATCACGAGCCTCGACATGGAGGACTTCATCTACCAGGTCGAGGTGCCGACCCGGGAAGAGGTCGAGGTCAAGAACGGTAAGCGTTCGCAGATCCAGGCCAAGGTCTTCCCGGGTTACATCCTGGTCCGGATGGAGCTGACCGCCGAGTCGTACTCCTGCGTCCGGAACACCCCGGGTGTGACCGGCTTCGTCGGCGCGACCGACCGGGCCGACCGGCCGGCTCCGCTCTCGCTCGACGAGGTGCTGAAGTGGCTGGCGCCGGCTGTCGAGACCGAGCAGAAGAAGGCGAAGCCGGAGATCAAGGTCCTCGACTTCGAGGTGGGCGACTCCGTCACCGTCACCGACGGCGCGTTCGCGTCGCTGCCGGCCACGATCAGCGAGATCAACGCCGACCAGCAGAAGCTCAAGGTGCTGGTGTCGATCTTCGGTCGTGAGACTCCGGTGGAGCTCAACTTCAACCAGGTCGCCAAGATCTGATTGGTCGTCGGCGGCGGGCCCAGCCCGCCGCCGACGTCGGCGTACGCGCTCTCGCTCGACCTCGGCGGACGAGTGGGCTGCGGCCTGCGCTACTCTTGAATGTCGCCGCTGTCGCACCGCGCTGACCGTGCGCGCCCGAGGGCGGCGACAGCCGCATTTTCCCAGTTCCAAGCCCCAGGAAGTGACATGCCTCCGAAGAAGAAGCTCGTCAAGACGTTCACGCTTCAGTTGCCGGCGGGCCAGGCCACGCCGGCGCCGCCGGTCGGCCCCGCGCTCGGCCAGCACGGCGTGAACATCATGGAGTTCTGCAAGTCCTACAACGCGCAGACCGAGTCTCAGCGGGGCGACATCGTCCCCGCCGAGATCAGCGTGTACGAGGACCGGTCCTTCACGTTCGTGCTGAAGACCCCGCCCGCCGCCCGGCTGCTGATCAAGGCCGCCGGTGTGCAGAAGGGCTCGGGTGTTCCGCAGTCCGAGAAGGTCGGGTCGGTCAGCCGCGCCCAGCTGCGTGAGATCGCCGAGAAGAAGATGGCCGATCTCAACGCCAACGACATCGCCCAGGCCGAGAAGATCATCGCCGGCACCGCCCGGTCGATGGGCATCACCGTCAACGACTGACGTCGGCCCCGACCTTCGTTCCGACCGTGGGAGGGCTCGCGCCGAGCGGCCCGCCAGAGACCACAGGAGTAATCAGCAATGCAGCGCAGCAAGAGCTACCGCAAGGCCGCCGACGTCATCGACCGGTCGAAGCTCTACACCCCCACCGAGGCCGTGAAGCTGGCCAAGGAGACCACCAACGTCAAGTTCGACGCCACGGTCGAGGTCGCCATGCGCCTCGGCGTCGACCCCCGCAAGGCGGACCAGATGGTCCGCGGCACGGTCAACCTGCCGCACGGCACCGGTAAGACCGCCCGCGTGATCGTGTTCGCCAGCGGCGCGAAGGCCGAAGAGGCCGCCGCCGCGGGTGCGGACGAGGTGGGCACCGACGAGCTGGTCGCCCGCATCCAGGGTGGTTGGCTCGACTTCGACGCGGCGATCGCCACGCCGGACCAGATGGCCAAGATCGGCCGGATCGCGCGGATCCTGGGCCCGCGCGGTCTCATGCCGAACCCGAAGACCGGCACGGTGACCATGGACGTCACCAAGGCGGTGCAGGACATCAAGGGCGGCAAGATCACCTTCCGGGTGGACAAGCACTCCAACCTGCACCTGATCATCGGCAAGGCCTCCTTCACGGAGACCCAGCTGGTGGACAACTACGCTGCGGTGCTCGACGAGGTGCTGCGTGCCAAGCCGTCCGCGGCCAAGGGCAAGTACCTCCGCAAGGTCATCCTGACCACCACGATGGGCCCGGGTGTCCCGGTCGACCCGAACCTGGTGAAGAACCTTCGGGAGGACCAGGCCGACGCCTGAGTCGACAGTTCGCTCCGCCGGGGGGCCCGCGACCGCCGGGCGGGGCGCCGGGGCGGTGGTGGGGTGGGTGGGGGGGGCGCAATCGGGGGGGTGTAGAGTGGGTTGGGGTCATC
>NZ_JBEZEH010000070.1:0-29532 GCF_040648775.1 Micromonospora sp. NPDC049089 | reverse complement strand
CGTTCACCGGCGCGCACCGCGCCCTCCAGATAGCCACTCCAGCGGGTGGCCGTCTCGGTGCCCGCCCAGTACACCCGCCCCACCGGCGTCCGCAGGTGCGGGCCGTACGTCCGCCAGGTGCCCGGGGTGAGCGCACCGGAGAAGCAGCCCCTGGTCCACTCGTCGGCGGACCAGTCGTACTCGACGAGATCCACCGGGTCCTCCGCTCGTGGCCCGACCACGTTGGCGAACGCTTCCAGCAGGCATCGCCGACGCCCGGCGGGGGACATGCCGCGCAGCGTGGCGGCGTCGGTGGAGTAGCTGAACCCGGTCAGCACCCCGATCGGCGAGGTCGGGGTGGAGTTGTCGACCGTCTCGGTGAGCGGACCGGCGCTGGTGGTGGCGACCCCGGAGCACCCGTCGGCACGCCAGAACGGCTCCGGGTAGACGGCGTGCACCTTCAGCGCCGAACCCATCGGCATGCGCTGGGTGAGCCCGTCACGCAGCGGGGGCAACGGCGGGTCGTACCGGATCCGGCCGGCCAGCGCCGGGGCCAGCGCGACCACCACGGCGTCGCCGTCGACGCGCCCGGTGTCGGTCCACGCCGTCGCGCCGTCGACTGTCTGTTCGATGGCCCGCACCGGCGCGGCCAGCGTCAGCGCGCCCGGCGGTAGAGCGGTGGCCATCCGTTCGGCCAGCGCCGGCGGCCCGCCCACGATCCGGTCCTGCTGTGCCCCGCCGGACATCCCTAGCAACGGTCCGGTCCCGCCGGCACTGCGCAGGTAGAACAGCAGGTGCAACAGGGACAGCTCGTCCGCGCCGGTGGCGAGCAGACCGCCGGCGAGCACCCGCCCCAGGTAGTCGGCGGTGTCGTCGTCCCCGGCCGTGGCGGCGAGCCACCCGCCGAGGGTCGTCCGGTCCCACAGTGCGGCCTCCGGCGTCGCCCAGGGTTCGGCCGGGTCCAGTCGTGCGGCGTACTCGTCGAGCAGCCCCAGCACCCGGCCCACCTGCGCCGGCGGCTCGGCCCGGCGCGCACCGGCCCAGAGCACTGTGGGCGCGCCGGTCGATGCCGAGGCGAAGGTGGCCAGCCCGTGCTCGGCGACCAGCGCGTACATCCGGTCCTGGGTCGGACCGATCCACTGCGCGCCCAGGTCGAGTTGCGTGGGCTCGGGCAGCCACCGGGTCAGCACCCGACCCCCCACCCGGTCGCGAGCCTCCAACAATCGCACCTGGGCCCCGGCTCGGGCGAGCGCCAGCGCGGCGGCGAGCCCGGAGAAGCCGGCGCCGACCACGACCACCCGCAAGCCGTCGGTCACACCGGGGTCTACCCAGAACCGTCGCAGGCATGGCTACCGGCTCCGATCGCGGCACCGGCGGACCGCACCCCCGTCCTTCGTCCTTTGCTCTGCACCCGCCGACGCACCACCCGGGCCTGGGCACCGTCGCCTCCGCGGGTGCAGAGCAAAGGGCAGGCCAACACCGGGGCCGGGTCGGCCGCCGAGAATTTTCCGCCGGCCTGTCGATCTGGGCGGCGGCCGATCGTGTGGAGGATGAGAGGTCGGCGACGGGCCGACCGTCCGTGAGGAGGAACCATGGCGCGCTACCTGCTCAGCATCCACCAGCCGCAGGGTGAGCTGCCGCCGGAGCCGGAGTTCCTGGCCGGGGTGATGCGGCAGCTCGGCGAACTGCGCGACGAGTTGGCGTCCACCGGTTCGTGGGTCTTCGGGCAGGGCCTGCACGGCCCGGAGACCGCCACCGTGCTGCGGCCCCGCGACGGCGACGTGCTCATCACCGACGGACCGTTCGTGGAGGGCAAGGAGTACCTGGGCGGCATCACCATCATCGACGTGCCGGACCTGGACGCCGCCCTGCACTGGGGTCGCCGCTACGCGCTGGCCACCACCCTGCCGATCGAGGTACGCCCCTTCCACGGCGGGGCCGGCGACTGACAGTGCCCGACGTGGAGGCGGTGTTCCGCGCCGAGTACGGCCGTGCGGTCGCCGTCCTGGTCCGCCTCCTCGGCGACATCGACCTCGCCGAGGAGGCCGTCCAGGAGGCTTTCGTGGTCGCGGTGGCGCGCTGGCCGACGACCGGCCTGCCGCCCAGTCCGGCCGGCTGGATCATCACCACGGCCCGGAACCGGGCGATCGACCGGCTGCGCCGCGACGCGTCCCGGGTCGACCGGCACGCCCAGGCGGCTCTGTTGTTCGCCGTCGACAGTCCCGTCGAGGAGGGACCGGTGCACGACGACCGGCTACGGCTGATCTTCACCTGTTGCCATCCGGCGCTCGCCCCGAGCACCCGGGTCGCCCTCACCCTGCGGCTGCTCGGTGGCCTGAGCACCGCCGAGATCGCCCGAGCCTTCCTGGTGCCGGAGCCGACCATGGCGCAACGGCTGGTCCGCGCCAAGTCGAAGATCCGCAACGCCGGGATCCCGTACCGGGTGCCCCGCGACGCTGACCTGCCCGACCGGCTGCACGCGGTTCTCGCGGTGCTCTACCTGATCTTCAACGAGGGGTACACGGCCAGCGCCGGCCCGCACCTGGTCCGGACCGAACTGTGCGCCGAGGCGATCCGGTTGACCCGGCTGCTGGTCGAGCTGATGCCAGACGAGCCGGAGGCGCTCGGCCTGCTCGCGTTGATGCTGCTCACCGAGTCCCGCCGCGACGCGCGGACCAACGCCGAGGGTCAGCTGGTGGCGCTGCCGAGCCAGGATCGGGCCCGGTGGGACGCCGAGCTGATCACCGAGGGGCAGGCGCTGGTGCGCCGCTGCCTGCGCCGCGACCGGCCGGGCCCGTACCAGATCCAGGCCGCGATCGCCGCCGTGCACAGCGCCGCGCGGCGCGCCGCCGACACGGACTGGGCGCAGATCCTTGCGCTGTACGACCAGCTGACGGTGGTCGCCCCCAGCCCGGTGGTGGCGCTGAACCGGGCCGTCGCGTTCGCCGAGGTGGCCGGACCGGCGGTCGCGCTGATCGAGGTGGACCGCCTCGACCTGGTCGGCTACCACGTCTACCACGTGGTCCGCGCCGACCTGCTGGCTCGGCTCGGCCGGGGCGGGGAGGCCGTCGAGGCGTACCGGATGGCTGTCGCCCTGACGGACAACGAGGCCGAACGGGCCTTTCTCACCGCACGTGCGACGGCCCTGGCAACGCCCTGAGGGCGCGTTTGCCGCAGGGGCGGCCGGGAATCCGAGGCTCCGCCGCAGCAGTGGATGGGAGGGGCCATGGCGTACCGACCGACCGCCGTCGACACCGCGCCCGACCTGTCCACCCTCACGCTCGGCGTGGAGGAGGAGTTCCTGCTGCTCGACCCGGACAGCGGCCGGAACCTACCGGTGGCCGACCAGGTGCTCGCCGCGCTGCGCGGCCCCGCCCGGGAGCAGAGCCGCCAGGAGTTCCGGCACAGCATGGTGGAGATGGTCACCCCGGTCTGCGCCGACCTCACCGAACTGCGCGCGCACCTGGTGGCGTTGCGCCGCTCCGCCGCCGACGCGGCCACGGCGGCCGGGGCTCGGCTGGTGGCGGTCGGTGCCACCCCGGTGGCCGAGCCGCACCGGACGGTCCCCGACGAACCGCGCTACCACGCGATGTCGCGCCGGTACGGGCCGGTGGCCCACGACCCGGCGGTGTGCGGCTGCCACGTGCACGTCGGCCTGCCCGACCGGGAACTGGCCGTGCAGGTCTGCAACCACCTGCGGGTGTGGCTGCCGGTGGTGCAGGCGATCACCACCAACTCGCCGCTGCACGACGGGTACGACACCGGGCACGCCAGTTGGCGCTCGATGCAGTTGGAACGCTGGCCCAGCATCGGACCGACGCCGTACTTCGACTCCGGCGCCGACTACGACAGCACCGTCGACGAGCTGATCGCCGCCGGGATCATGCTCGACGCGGCGATGGTCTACTGGTACGCCCGGCCGTCGTCTACCTACCCGACGGTGGAGGTGCGGGTCGGTGACGTCTGCACCGAGGTCGACGACGCGGTGCTGGTCGCCGCGCTGGTCCGATCCCTCGTCGCCACCCTCGCCGACGACGTACGCGCCGGGGTGGACGCGCCGAACGTCCGGGACTGCCTGGTCGCCGCGGCGCACTGGCGGGCCGCCCACGACGGTCTCGACGGCGAGCTGATCGACCTGCGTGCCGGTGGTACCCGGCCCGCCTGGGCGCTCGTCGACGAGATGATGGCGGTGATCGCTCCGGCCCTGCTGCGCCACGGCGACCTCGGGTACGTGTTGGCGCAGCTCGCCCGGCTGCGTCGCGACGGCACCGGCGCCACCCGGCAGCGGCGGGTGCTGGAGCGCGCCGGAGAGCTGCGCGTGGTCCTCGACGATCTGATCGCCCGCACCGCCGCCAGCTGACCGGCCGCCCGTCACGGCCCACCGGGGTCAGCGGATGTCGTGGGTCTGGAGCCACAGCTCCAGCAGGCCGAGTTGCCACAGCTTGTTGCTGCCGGCCGCGGCCTCCGCCCGGTCCGGATCGGCCAGCAGATGTGCCACGTACTCCGGGCGGAAGAGCCCGCGCTCGCGCGCGGCCGGCGCCTGCAACGCCTCGGCGACCAGCTCGCGCACCGGGCCGTCCACGTTGCGCAGCGCCGGCACCGGGAAGTAGCCCTTGGGCCTGTCGATCACCTCGGCCGGCAGCACCTCCCGGGCGACCTCCTTGAGCACGCCCTTGCCACCCTGGCCGACCTTGTGCTCCGGCGGGCAGTGCGCGGCCAGGGTGACCAGGTCCTGGTCGAGGAAGGGTGTGCGCACCTCCAGACCCCACGCCATGCTCATGCTGTCCACCCGTTTGACCGGGTCGTCGGGGAGCATCAGGTGGGTGTCCAGCCGCAACACGGCGTCCAGCGCGGTCTGCGCCCCGGGCGCGGCGAGGTGCCCGGTGAGCAGGTCCCGGCTGGCGTCGTGCTCCAGCGCGTACGCCGGGCCGACGATGCGGCGCAGCTCGTCGTGGTCGCGGTCGAAGAACGCGGCGGCGAACGTCTCGGCGGCGCCGTGCCGGGGTGCCTCGACCAGTGGCTGGTGGTAGCCGTAGCCGGCGAACACCTCGTCGGCGCCCTGCCCCGACTGGGCCACCTTCACGTGCTGCGCCACCTGCTCGGAGAGCAGGTGGAAGGCGACCACGTCGTGGCTGCCCATCGGCTCGGTCATCGCCAGCACGGCCCGTCGGACGGCGGGCACCAGGTCGTCGTCGGCCAGCCGGATCCGGTGGTGGTCGGTGTCGTACGCGCGGGCCACCAGGTCGGAGTAGTGGAACTCGTCGCCAGACTCGCCGTCGCGGCTGTCGAAGCCGATGCTGAACGTCCGCAGGTGTTGCTGGCCGGCCTCGGCGAGCAGCGCCACGATGAGGCTGGAGTCCAGTCCGCCGGAGAGAAGCACCCCCACCGGCACGTCGGCGACCAGCCGTCGGCGTACCGCCGCGCGCAGCGCGTCGCCGATCGCGGCCCGCCAGTCGGCGGCGTCCATCCCCGCGTCGGCGGGCTCCCGCAGGTAGTCGGGTCGCCAGTAGACCTCCTCGCGGCTGGCCCCGTCGGCCTCGATCACCCGCAGGGTGGCCGGCGGGAGCTTGCGCACGCCGCGCAGCACGGTCCGCGGCGCGGGCACGATGGAGTGCCAGGACAGGTAGTGGTGCAGCGCCACCGGGTCGATGCCGGTGTCGACGTCGCCGGCGGCCAGCAGCGCGGGCAGGGTGGAGGCGAACCGCAGCCGGCCCGGTGTCTCGGCGAGGTAGAGCGGTTTGATGCCGAGCCGGTCGCGGGCCAGGATCAGCCGCCGCCGGACCCGGTCGACCAGCCCGATCGCGAACATGCCGACCAGGTGGTCGACGAAACGCTCACCCCAGTGGGCGTACGCCACCAGGATCACCTCGGTGTCGCTGGTGGAGTGGAAGGCGTACCCGGCCCGGCGCAACTCCTCGCGCAGCTCCGGGTAGTTGTAGACGCAGCCGTTGAAGACCAGCGCCAGGCCCAGGTCGTCGCGGACCATCGGCTGCCCGCCCGCTTCGGACAGGTCGATGATGGTCAGTCGACGGTGCCCGAGGGTCACCCAGCCCTTGGCGAACAGGCCCTCGTCGTCCGGCCCTCGTGAGCGCATCGCCTCGGTCATCCGGGTGACCGCCGCCGCGTCGGGCGAGCGACCGTCGAATCGCGCCTCCCCGCTGATCCCGCACATCAGCCGGGACGGTGATGGGTCAGGGCAGACATGCGCGTCCTCCTGTGGCGTCTCCCCGACTGGTGGTGGCGGGGGCCCCGCCGTGCGAACGGGGGGCGCAGGTTACCCGGGTGTGGGGCGGGCAAACCCACAGGTCTCAGGTACGCAGGGTGCGCAGGATGCGGGCCAGTTCGGCGCGGTCGGTGTCGTCGAGGTGGCCGAAGAAGCGGTCCGCCTCGGCCCGGCGCGCGGCCCGGATGGCGGTGCTGACCCGGTTGCCCTCCTCGGTGAGCGCGACAAGGGTCGCCCGACGGTCGGCCGGGTCGGGCCGGCGTTCGACAAGCCCTCGGGTCTGGAGGTCGTCGACGACCTCGGTCGCCGAGCGGGGCGCGATGCGCAGGTGCTCGGCGAGGGTGCCGGGGCGTACCTCGCCGTGCCGGGCCAGCACGCCGAGGGCCCGGGACTGGCTGGGGGTGACGTCCCAGGGCACCAGTGAGTCCCGGGTCTGCCGGCGCAGACGGGACGCCACCGCCCAGAACGTCTCCGCCAGGCTCTCGTCGTCGGCGCTGTCGACGGTGTGCTCGGTCACCGGAATACGGTAGCAGCAGATGTGGTTGCTACCTCATGATGAGGTAACCTCAGCAATATCGCCGACGAAGGGTAGTGCCCCCTTGGAACCCACCCCCATGGGCCGCGACCGCGGCCACCGCACCCTCAGCGCCGAAGAGAAGACGCAGGCGCGTCAGGTGTCGCTGCGCCGCATCGGCCACCTGTTCACCCCCCACCGACCCGCGCTGGCCGCCGTCATCGCGATCATCGTGGTCTCCTCGATCATCGCGATGGCCACCCCGTTCCTGCTGCGGGCCGTGATCGACCGGGCCCTGCCGCAGGGCGACGTGACGCTGCTGGTCTGGCTGGTCGTCGGCATGGTCGCCGTCGCGGCGGTGACCTCCGCCCTCGGCGTCGTGCAGACCTGGATCTCCACCCAGGTCGGCCAGCGGGTCATGCACCGGCTGCGCACCGACGTCTTCAGCCACCTCCAGCGCCAGTCACTGGGCTTCTTCACCCGCACCCGCACCGGCGAGGTGCAGTCCCGGATCACCAACGACATCGGCGGCATGCAGTCGGTGGTCACCTCCACCGCCACCGCCGTCGCCGCCAATCTCACCACCGTGGTCGCCACCACGGTCGCCATGGTCGCGCTCTCCTGGCAGCTCTCCCTGGTCTCGCTCGTGGTGCTGCCGCCGGCCATCTGGCTGACCCGGCGGGTCGCCCGGATGCGCCGCGAGATCACCGCACAACGGCAACGCGAACTCGCCGACCTCAACGTCACAGTGGAAGAAGGGCTCTCGATCAGTGGCGTACAGCTGGCCAAGACCCTCGGCACCGGCCCGGCGCTGATCGACCGGTTCACCGCCTCCTCGGCCCGACTGGTCGACCTGGAGCTGCGCAGTGAGCTGGCCGGCCGCTGGCGGATGGCCTCGATGAGCATCATCTTCGCCGCCGTACCGGCGGTCATCTACCTCGCCGCCGGGCTGCCCGGCACCGCCGGCACGCTGAGCATCGGCACCCTGGTCGCCTTCACGGCCCTGCAGGGCGGCCTGTTCCGACCGTTGATGGGCCTGCTCAACGTGGGCGTCTCGCTCACCGCCTCGCTGGCGCTCTTCGCCCGGATCTTCGAATACCTGGACCTACCGGTCGACGTGGCCGACCCCACCGAGCCGGTCCACCTCGACCCCGCCCGGGTACGCGGCCACCTGCGCCTGGAGGACGTCACCTTCGGCTACCCGGGCAGCGACACCGCCGCCCTCGCCGGGATCACCCTCGACGTGCCCGCCGGCACCAGCCTCGCCCTGGTCGGCGAGACCGGCTCCGGCAAGAGCACCCTTGCCGGGCTGGTCAGCCGGCTGCACGACCCGACCGCCGGCCGGATCACCGTCGACGGCGTGGACCTGCGCGACCTGCGCCTGGCCGACCTGGCCGCGATCGTCGGCGTGGTCAGCCAGGAGACGTACCTGCTGCACACCACAGTCCGGGAGAACCTGCGCTACGCCCGCCCGGAGGCCACCGACACCGAGATCGAGGACGCCGCCCGCGCCGCCCAGATCCACGACCTGATCGCCGGGCTGCCCGACGGGTACGACACCATGGTCGGCTCACGTGGGCACCGGTTCTCCGGCGGTGAGAAGCAGCGCCTCGCCATCGCCCGGACGCTGCTGCGCGACCCGCGCATCCTGGTCCTCGACGAGGCCACCAGCGCGCTGGACACCGAGACCGAGCGCGCCGTACAGCGGGCCTTCGACGTGCTCGCCCAGGGGCGCACCACGATCACCATCGCGCACCGGCTCTCCACCGTGCGCGAGGCCGACCAGATCGCGGTGCTCGACCACGGTCGGATCGTCGAGGCCGGCACTCACGACAGCCTGCTGGACCGCAACGGCCGCTACGCCACGCTGGCGGCCTGAACGCCGAATCACAACCGTCTCGAAACAGTCTCGCAACTGTCTCGTTATTACGCGGTCAGGTGGCGGTAGACGGTGGCCCGCGAGACGCCCAGCTCGGCGGCGATGGCGTCCACCGAGTGGGTGCCCGCCGCGTGCATCCGTCGGGCCGCCTCGACCTGCTCCCGGCCCAGCGCGGGCGGCCGCCCCGGACGCCGACGGCGGCTTCCCGCGCCGCTCGCCGGCCCGCTGGCCGCGCCCGCCGGCAGCGTCGGGGTCGCGCTCCCGAGGGTCGCGTCTGAGTGCGGCTCGGCCGCGGGGTCCGCAGGCAGCGGGGCCAGCAGTCGGCGTACGCCGTCGAGCATGTCGGCGCGCAGCACCTCGTCGGACACGTCGGTGAAGAAGACGATCGGATCGCTGCACGCCGCGACCGCCTGCACCGCCCGGACCCGCTCCCGACGCCCGGCGTCCGGGCCGGCGATGAGGTCGTTGGCCCGCATCGCGATCACCATCAGGCGGTGGTACGTGTCGCCCCGGCCGACCAGCGCGATGTCGTGGAAGAGCATGCCGAGCGGTCGGCGATGGGCGAGCATGACGTCCACCCAGCCCTCCAGCACCGTCCACCGGGCCAGCTCGGTGGGCTGATGCTGGGCCGAGTCGAGCAGCGCCTCCAGGTCTGCCACCAGGGGCTCGACCAGGGCGGCGAGGAGGTTCTCCTTGGCCGGGAAGTGGTACAGGATCGCGGTCTTGGTGAGCCGCAGCCGCTCGCCGATCTGGCGCAGCGAGGTCCGCTGGTAGCCGTGTTCGGCGAACAGGTCGAGCGCGGCGCGCAGGATCCGGGTACGGGTGTCGTCCGCGGGATCGGCGGTCATGCCGGCCAGCCTAGCGACGCCCTGACCGGTGGGCACCATCACCGTTGATTCGACTGACCGTTGGTCAGTACAGTGGTGACGGTCGACGTAACCAACGGCAGGAGGGGCCATGCCCGTCATCTCGATCGGCAACCTGGTCAAGACGTTCGGCGCGATCCGGGCACTCGACGGGTTGGACCTGCAGGTCGAGCAGGGGGAGGTGCACGGTTTCCTCGGGCCCAACGGCTCCGGAAAGTCCACCACCATCCGGATCCTGCTCGGGCTGCTCCGCCGCGACTCCGGCGACGCCCAGGTGCTCGGCGCCGACCCGTGGCGCGACGCGGTCCGCCTACACCGCCGACTGGCGTACGTGCCGGGTGACGTCAACCTCTGGCCGAACCTTACCGGCGGGGAAGCCATCGACCTGCTCGGTCAACTGCGCGGCGGCCTCGACCGCCGCCGCCGCGACGAACTGCTGCACCGCTTCGACCTGGACCCGACCCGCCGTTGCCGCACCTACTCCAAGGGCAACCGGCAGAAGGTCGCCATCGTCGCCGCCTTCTCCTCCCCGGTGGAGCTGTACGTGCTCGACGAGCCGACCTCCGGCCTCGACCCCCTCATGGAGGCGGTGTTCCAGGACGAGGTCCGGCGGGTCAAGCAAGCCGGCGCCACGGTGCTGCTCTCCAGCCACGTGCTCGCCGAGGTCGAGGCGCTCTGCGACCGGGTCAGCATCATCCGCGAAGGCCGAACCGTCGAGTCCGGCACCCTCACCGAGCTGCGCCACCTCACCCGCACGGCGGTGACCGTCGAGACCGCCCGCCCGGTCACCGGCCTGGACGCGCTGCCCGGTGTGCACGACGTGCACGAGGTCGACGGCCGCACCCACCTGGAGGTCGAGCCCGCCCACCTGGACGAGCTGCTCGGCCAGCTCATCCGCTTCGGCGTCCGCGCGCTGACCAGCACACCACCCACCCTGGAGCAGCTCTTCCTCCGCCACTACGGCGACGACCCCGCCGCCGCTGCTGGGTCGGTCGCTGGTCCTGCCGCCGGTGCCGCGTCGGCCGATGGCTACGGCGCCGCTGCTGGGTCGGCCGACGGTCCTGGCGCCGCCGCGTCGGCCGATGGATCTGCCGCCGGTGTGCCGGCTGACGCGCCGCAGGGCGGTGCCCGATGAGCGCCCTCACCGGCACGACCCGGCTGGCCCGGCTCGTGCTGCGCCGCGACCGGATCCGCCTCGCCATCTGGATCCTCGGCACGCCCCTGCTCGGCTACGCCCTCGCCGGCAGCGTCGCCGGCATCTACCCGGACCAGGAGGCCCGGCTGGGCTACGCCACCACCTCGGCGTCCAGTCTGGTCGCCCGCGCCTTCAACGGCCCCATCCACGGCACCGACCTCGGTGCCGTGGTCGTCGCCGAGACGTACGTGACGCTGGCCCTGATCGTCGCGCTGATGAGCACCTTCGCGGTGACCCGCCACACCCGCCAGAACGAGGAGACCGGCCGCGCCGAACTGCTCGGCGCCAACGTGGTCGGCCGGTACGCGCCGCTCACCGCCGCGCTGCTCGTCATCGGCGCGGCGAACACCCTGGCCGCCGTGCTGCTCGCGGTCGCCCTGGTCGGCGCCGGTCTGCCGCTCGCCGGCTCCGTCGCGGCAGCGGCCGCGATCGGTGGCGTCGGGGTCGCCTTCACCGCGATCGCCGCGGTCACCGCCCAGCTCTCCGTCACCTCACGCGGCGCCAACGCGCTCGCCGCCGCCACCGTCGGGCTGTCCTTCGTGCTGCGCGCCGCCGGCGACGTGCTCGGCGAACAGAGCGCCGACGGCACCCGCGTGCGCAGCGCCTGGCCGTCGTGGATCTCCCCACTCGGCTGGGGCAACCAGGTACGAGCCTTCGACGGGGAACGCTGGTGGGTGCTCGCCCTACCTGTCGCGCTGCTGCTCGCCGGGGTGGCGCTGGCGTACGCCCTCGCCGAGCGACGCGACCAGGGCGCCGGGCTGATCGCCCCCCGACGCGGCCCGGCCACCGGCGCGCCACGGCTGCTCAGCCCCACCGGGTTGGCCTGGCGGACGCAGCGCGGCACGCTGCTCGGCTGGGCGGTCGGGGTGGCCGTGCTCGGCCTCTCCATGGGCGTCGCCGCCGACGAGTTCAACGACATGATCGACGCGAATCCGGCCGCCGCCGAAGCGATCAACGCGATGGGTGGCGGAGCGAACCTGATCAACGCGTACCTGGCCGCGATGCTCAACCTCTTCGCCCTGACCATCGGCGCGTACGTCGTTCAGGCCCTGCTGCGCGTACGCGGCGACGAAGCCGACGGGGTGCTGGAGGCCGCCCTCGCCACGGCGGTCAGCCGAGCCCGCTGGCTCGGCACCCAGGTGCTCGCCGCGACGCTCGGCGCGGTCGCCCTGCTGCTCCTCGCCGGCGTGACCACCGGCCTCGGCTACGGCATCGTCACCGGAGACCCACTTGGCCAGGCCGTCGAGCTGGGCGGTGCCGCGCTGCTGCGTCTGCCCGCCCTGCTCGTGATCGCCGGGGTGGTGACCGCGATCTTCGGGCTGCTGCCCCGCTGGTCGGTGGTGCTGTCCTGGACGGCGCTACTGGTCTTCCTGCTCCTCGGGCAGCTCGGCGCGGTGCTGGAGCTGCCGCAGGCAGCGCTCAACGTCTCGCCGTACACCCATGTGCCGGCCGTGCCCGCTGTCGACCCGGCGGCGCTTCCCCTGGTGGTGCTGGCGGCGGTGGCCGCGGCCCTGCTCGCCGTCGGGGTGGCCGCCTTCCGCCACCGCGACGTCCCCTCCTGACCCACGGCTCGGGCATCCCGATGATCGCTGACCGCTCAGAAACTCGACATGCCGACGTTGCATGGGGCTGGCAGCCTCTAGCGCGTGAGCGACCTTCTGACGCAGCTTCCGGCGCTTCTCGGCGTCCTGGTTGGCACCGTGGGCACGATCCTCGCCACCTCCCTCGCCGACCGCGCCCGATGGCGTCGCAGCCAGAGCGTCCGCTGGGACGAGCGGCGGCTCGACGCGTACGTCGACTACGCGCACGCCCTCAAGGAGAGTCACGCAGTGGCGCTGCGACTCACAGCCGCCCACCGGCCGGGTTCGCGGAGCCACCCCATCGACCGCGAGGAGGGGCTGGTCCGGCTGGCTGAGGCGGACGCTCGGCGCACCATCGTCTGGGAGAACCTGTTGCTGCTCGGCGACGAGCCGACTGTCTCGGCCGCCGCCAACTGGCGGGACGCGATCTGGCAGGTAGAACGGCTCGCTCGTGGAATCGTCGAGCCGCCATCGGACGTGGCGGGGATGCTGACCCGCGTCGACGAGGCCCGCGACGGGTACTACCGGGCGGCCCGGCGCAGTCTCGGGGTGCGCGGGGGGTCGGTGGAGCAGTCCGCGACGCTGCGGCAGGCGTTGGTCGACCGGTCCACCGCGATGCCGGAGGTACCCACCACCTGAGTGCGGCGGTTCCGTGGACCCGATGCGGGCGGGTGTTGGGTCGACCACAACCGGCCCATGTGACGTCGCCGTGGAAGTGGGATCGCTGGGCGTCACCGTGGCTGGCCCGTGTTCAGGGCTGATGCCCATTCGACGGAGATCGCGCTGGCGGATCATCGCGGTGGCGCCACCCGTTGTCGGGAGCCAGACCACACGCGCCCATGCGAGCCTTTGCGTTGACGAACTTCGATGTCCCGGTCTCGGTTCAACGCGGAGCCGCCATGCGCCGTGGACAGTGATGAGGAGGCTTCATGCGCGGACGCAGATGGGCGACCCTGGCGACGGCGGTGGCCCTGGCACTGGGCGGAGTGGTCGGGTTCAGCGCCACTCCGGCTGCGGCGGATCCACCGGGCGGCACGCTGCGCAACGTCTACTCCGACGGTCAGTTCTGCAACAGCTACGGCAGCGAGGGTGTTCGGACCGGCCTGTGGAGCTGGTACTACTGCGAGTACCGCCAGTACGGCCCCAACGCCCCCGGCTTCTACTTCCTCTGGACCTTCACCTACTAGCGCGCGCACCTGTCTGGACGGGCGCTTTCGGGGCCGAATGGCCGCCGCCGGGTCGACCAGCCGGCGGCGGCCATTCGCCATGGAATGGGCGGCTACGTAGCTGATCCATCAGTGCGCGCGCGAGGTTACCGGCCGCGGGCATGGCTCGGGCGCGCCGACCGATTTCCTGACAGCGTCCGCAGGCCCCACGGCGTACCGTCCGGGTCAATCATGGGGAGGAGCCGGATGAGTTTCCTACAGCAGGCAGAGCAGTCGGCGGACACCGAGCGGATGTTCGATGCCGACACGAAGGCGATGGGCTATCTGCCCAACTACACCAGGTTGTTCGCCCAGAGCCCAGCGGCGTACCTGGCATGGCAGCAGCTCAACGGTTCGGTGAAGGCCGGGATGGAGCTGCGCCGCTATGAGTTGGTGACGCTCGCCGCAGCCCGGGCCCTGAAATCCTCCTACTGCGGCCTGGCGCATGGGAAGGTCCTACGCGACAAGTTCTTCGACGCGCCAACCGTCGCCGCCATCGCGTCAGACACTGGCAGCGCCGGTCTCTCCGCACAGGAGGTCGCAGTCGTCGACTTCGCCGGAAAGGTCGCGGCCGACGCGAACTCCGTCACCGAGGCCGACGTCGAGAGCCTGCGTGGTCACGGTCTCGATGACACGGACATCTTCCACGTGATCCTCGCCGTCGGCGCCAGATGCTTCTTCAGCACCGTCCTCAGCGCTGCCGGGGCTGAGCCCGATCCGCAGTACAACGAGAGCCTGGACGTGGATCTGCGGCAGGCGCTGAAGTTCGGCGGTTAGAACGCACTAACCAGGCTGTCCCAGCGCCAGCGGGCGAGCGCGGACTGTCGCTTGACGGGCGTCTACCACAATCGACCGCGATCCGAGCGGCTGTCCACAGGTGCCTCCGCTGTCCACAGCAGCCCTCGCGGGGCTGCGCATCACGCCAGGGTGAGGCGGTGGATGCGCTGATTCAATCGCTCCTCGTCAGTGGCGATGGGTTGGTCACTCGACGGGACATGGTGCGGGTGGCCCCGGCGTGGAAGATCCAGACCGCCCGGCGGGCGGACCTGCTGATCCGACTGCTACCCGGGGTCTACGGCGACGCCGCGCTGATCCGCAACTCCAACGTCGACCTGCCGATGCTGGCCCGGGTCGAGCGGGACGTCGCCCGACCCGCTGCGCTGGCGTACGTTGACGAGCGTGGGGCGCTGAGCCGCCTGACCGCGCTCGACGTGTGGGGTCTACGCCGCCAGCCACCGGGCGAGCCGGTGTATCTCGACCTGCCGCGAGGATCAGGCCTGCGTGACCGGCCGCATCTGGTCGTAGCCCACCGGTCCGACTTCGCGGTCGCGCCGCCGCAGGTGGTGACACGGGGAGGACTGCCGGTCACCCGGCTCGACCGGACCCTGGTGGACTGTTGGCCGCTGCTGCCGCCGATCGACCGATCGAGTGTGCTCATCCGCGCGGTCAACGATCGGATGACCACGCCGCCGCGCCTGGCCGACGCCCTTGCCGAGGTGGCGAGAATGCCCGACCGTGGGGCACTGAGCGGTTTGCTGGACCGGCTCGCCGCCGGGTGCCGCAGCCCGTTGGAAATCTGGGGCCACGACCACGTCTTCACCGGACCGGGAATGCCGAGGTTCATCCGGCAGGCGCGGGTACGGGTCGGTGCCCGGACGATCTACCTTGACATGTTCGCCGAGGCGGAGCGGGTCAACATCGAGTTGGACGGCGCGACCAGCCACGGCGACCCGGCCGAACGCGAAATCGACCTCCGCCGCGACGCCCTGCTCGCGACCGTCGGCATCGTCGTCGTCCGCTTCAGCCACCGCCGCCTCACCACGGATCCGGTCCAGGTCCGCCAGGAGACCGTCGCCATCCTCGCCAACCGAGCCCGCTCCAACCCATGATCAAGTGATGAAAAGTAGGTCCAACAGGTCTCCCAGACCTACTTTTCATCACTTGATCATGAGGTCGGAGGGGAGGGAGGGGGAGGGAGAGAGGGAGAGGGGGAGTGGGCGGGCGTGGCGACGAGGGTTACTCGGGGGCTGGTGGGGCAGGGGCGGGGGTGGGGTGGGTTTGTTGTGGGGGAATCCTGGGCGTTGGTGCCGACTCTGGTGCGGGGTTGGCGTGGCGGTGGAGGAGTTCGGCGATCCACCGTGCGGCTTCTCGTTGCGCCGTGAGCATGTGGTCGCGGGCGTCGGCCAGGTCGTCGTCGTCCGTGTGATCGTCCAGGATGGCCGTCCATCGGCGGCTCAGCTCCTCGGCGTACCGGGCCCTTCGGATCTGCTCGTCGAACTGGTACTCCAGCTCGACCATGCGGTCGACGTGCGGCTGAAGCGCCGGCAGGATCCGTTCGTCGAGTCGTACGGCGGCGTCGGGGCGGCAGGTCAGCGTGATGTCGCCCCGTTGGTAGTGCCACAGGGGATCCTCGGCCAGCGCCCGCTGCAACGCCACCTCCAGGTCCGCTGCCCGGTTCGGCGGCAGGTTCCGGGCGGCGTCGGCCGCGAGACGGGTCAGCCGCTGGACCGCGTTCGGTTGGAAGTACTGCACGTACCAGCTCAGCACCTCGGCCCGCAGGCTCGCAGGCGACGACCAGGCGAAGGTGGCGCGGACGTAGAACGAGTACACGTATCCACGAGCGGGGACCGCGATCAGCCGGGGCGCGTCGCGCTGTTCGACCAGTGGACCGGACGGCGACGGCGGGGCCGCGGAGCCGACGGGCGCCTCGTCCTGAAGCGCGGCGACCAGCCGATCCCAGCTACGCGCCCACCACCGCCAGCCTTGCACGGCGGCGTCGCGGGCGATGGTCAACCCGCGTACGCCCCGGTGTCGCCACTGGTCCGCGGGCCTGGGCCTCCCGTCGGGGGCGTCCGTCATGGCACCCCTCCACGGTCACGGATCCGCGTTTCACGCTAACAACCGGTGACCGATATGTCCGCCGCCACGCCGTCACCGAGCGGTCGGCATATCGACGCGATCCAGGCCATGCGCGCCGGGTGGCGGTCAACCGCAGACGACATCCTGCCCGGGTGCGCTGAAACAAATCATTCGCGGTTCACCGAGCATTGTGGAGCAGTTGGGACGCCGAGGGGTGTTGCCGTCGAGCGTCAACGGTGAGACTGGGTCCGGTCCGACAATCACGCGGATCGATGAACTGGATGGTCTGGAGGCAGCCTGTGTCCACCCTCGTGTCCCCGCTGGCCACGCTCGGCGCGATCCGCCGGCGTACCACCACCCTCGCCCTGCTCCTCGCCATGGTCGCCGCCGCGCTGGTCGGCCCGTCCGTGGTCTCGCCTCGATTGACCGATCCGGCGTCGGCGGCGGTCTACAGCTCCTGCACCATGAGCCGCTGCGCGGACGCCCGTACCGCCCGTTCGGGCTGGTCGGCCAAGGGGTTCCCGACCAGCCGCGGCTGGTACTCCTGGAGCGGCGGGAAGTCCAACTTCGCCGGCGGCCAGTTCTACAACTACGAGGGTCAACTGCCTACCAACGCCACCTACTACGAGTACGACGTCTACCCGCGTACCCAGGGCGCCGCCCGGGACGCGTACCGGATCGTGGTGAACCGCAGCACCGGCGTCACCTGGTTCTCGCCCAACCACTACACCGACTTCTACCGGCTCTGAGTGAGTGACCTGGGGGCCGGCCGGCCGCGACTGTCGGCTGGCCCCGCCGGGGCGTCGTCGCCCCGGTCAGATGCCGCCCCCCGGTCAGATCAGGAGGAACGTCATGGTCGACGAGGACGCGGGCCGGGTGCCCGATTGGCTGATCGTCTGCCGCGACGGAGCCCTCGACGTGCCCGGCGCGGTGGTGCTCGCCGGAACGACGACGCGGACCAGGGCCGGTCTGTTCGCCGCGCTCACCGCCGTGCTGGCCCTGCCGACGTACCTGGGGAACACCTGGGACGCCCTCTCCGACGTGCTCCGGGACCGGCTTGACACCGGTCCGCTCACAGTGCTGATCACTGACGCCGGCCAGCTGCTGGCCGACGAGCCGTCCGATCAGTACCGTCTGCTGCTCGCCGTGCTCGGCGACCTCGCCGCCAGCGCCCCGCATCCGTTGCGCGTCGTCCTCGACGAGGCGGTGCGATCGTGACCGCTGACCACCCCTGCCGTCGGCGGCAGCGGCAACGGCAACGGCAACGGAGACTCACGCTGAGTGACGCCCCGGCGGTGCGGGTCGGGTCGCCCGCACCGCCGGTCCTTCGGGTCAGTGCGTCGCGGGCGGGATGCTCTGCTCGTACTGGAAGACGTTGTGCGGGTCGTACTTCGCCTTGATCTTGCGTAGCCGCGGGAAGTTGCGCCCCCAGTAGGCCTTCTCCCACTCGGCCATGCCGATGTTCGGCACGTTGACGTAGGCGCCGTCCACGTAGGGCCGCAGTGCCTGGCTGAACTCGGCGATCCACGTCTGGGCGATCGGGGTGATGGCGTCGCCGCTGTCGGGCTCGCCGCGGGTGCCCCAGCCCGCGCCGGGCTCCGAGTAGAAGAGCGCGTCGCGGTGCGGGAACGCCGAGCCGCCGAAGGGCTCCTGTCGTTGCGCCCCCCGGCCGAAGGCCTGGGTGAAGAAGTTGCTGTCGGGCGAGGGCGCCTTGCGCATGAACTCGCTGATGATGCTGACCGCCTTCGCCGGGAACGGCTCGCGGGTGAACTGGGAGAAGAACTTCCAGTTCGCGGGCTCGTCCTCGGTCGGGATCTGGAAGCCGGCGTAGACGTCGCCCCAGCCGCCGATCTGCACGGTGACCGTGGGGTTGCCGATCGACAGGATCGGCGCCAGCAGCCTCCTGGCCTCCGCCTCGGACCCGTCCGCGAGCACCGCGAACAGCAGGATCTCGGTCGGGTGGACCTCGACCTGGGTGCCGAGGCGGGGGTCGGTGAAGGGTGCTACACGCTGCCAGGCGTCGAAGACCTCGTGCAGGTCGCCGAGACCGGGCCAGCTCACCTGTAGGTAGGCGACGCTGGTGAGCGGAGCGACCTGGTAGGTCAGGGAGGTGACGATCCCGAAGTTGCCGTTGCCCGCTCCGCGCAGCGCCCAGAGCAGGTCCGGGTAGTTCCACTGGTCCACCTCCAGCACCTTCGCCCCGTCGGCGCCCGCCGCCACGACGATCTCCGCGCCGATCAGGTTGTCGCAGGCCATCCCGAGGTAGCGGGTGAGGAAGCCGAAGCCGCCGCCGAGGGTGGCGCCGGAGAGGCCCACGGTGCCCTCCGTGCCCGTCGTCGCCGCGAAGTCGTGCTCGCCGAGGGCGGTTACCGCCTCCGACTGGGTGAGCCCCGCGCCGACCTTCGCCGTGCGGGTGGCGGTGTCGATGTGGACGTCCTTCAGCTCGCTGACGTCGATCACGATGCCGTTGTCGACGTTCGACCAGCCTTCCAGGTTGTGCCGGCCACTGCGTACCCGCAGCGCGACGTCGTGCTGCCGCGCCCAGGTGAGCGCGTTGACCACGTCCTGGGTCTCCTGGGCGAAGACGATGACCAGCGGATAGTGCACGAACAGCTCGTCCCAGCCGAGGCTGGCCTCCGCGTATTCGGGGCTCTGCGGGCGGACGATCCGGCCGGTCAGCTGAGCCGGCGGGAACGTCGTGTCGGAGGGCCACCGGGGACCGTCGGCCGCGATGGCCGAGCTGCCGGCGATCACGCTCGGGACAGCGACCGCTCCGGCGCCGACGGCCGTCGCCCTGAGCAGATCGCGGCGGGAAAGGTCGCGCATGGTCCGAATCCTCTCGATTGGTGACGCGCCGGAAAAACGAATCGAGAGGGGCATTTCCTCTCATTCAGCGCAAACCAACCGTAAGGCCCGAGGCTTCCGAGCAGATCTGAGAACTTGTCACGGAACCCGGTCGGGTGATCCGGGGACGGGTCAGTTCGACGCGGGCTGGTCGAGGATGGCGCTGAACCGCTCCTCGGCAAGGTCCAGCTGGCCGAAGATGTGCCGCTTCACCGCGGGCGACAACGGGGTGTCCGGCCGGCCGATCAGATCCCGGAACAGCGGCACCAGCGGGCGGTACTTGCGGGCCGATGAGATCACCTTCGGCCCGACCGTGTGGATCACGCCCACCCCGTTGTCGGTGAAGTCCGACACCTTGATCACCCGGGCCCAGGGCTCCCGGTCCAGACTGACCGCCAGATGCTCCCGGTACTGCGCGTTGCGGTCGCGCTCGGGGTCGTACACCGGATTGGTGACGGCGGCGACCAGGGTGGCCACCCGAGGCCCGAACCGCGCGGCGAGCGCGGCCAGCGCGGCCCCGGTCGGGTCGGTGCCCGGCTCGCCGTCGGCCAGCTCGACCGGATGGTCCTCCACCGCGTCGTGCAACAGACCGGCGACGATCACGTCCACGTCCCGCACCTGGTAGTGGTGCATCAGCCTGATCGCCACCCGCAGCAGGTGGTTCAGGTACGGCTCGCGGACGCGTCGATCGTCGCGGTGCAGTTCGGCGGCGAGGTCGAGCGCGGCGGTCAACCGCGCCCGGGCGGCATCGTCGAACTGCTGGACCTCCAACCGGAAGCGTTCCAGCAGGCCCGGTTCGCCGTGGATCTCGGTGATCGCGTGCATCGGCATGCTGCCCAGGTGCGGCGGGAAGTCCATGCGTCACTTATAGCCGATCTTCACCAGATCGATGAGCCCGTACGTCGTCGACCCGACCGCGAGTCGCGGGCGCGACGAGCCGTCAGATCGGCAGCCGATCGGCGCCGGCGAGCGGGCCCACCAGGAGGGGGACGAGCGGCGCTGGCAGCACGGGGTCGCGGCGCAGGGTGGGCGTCCAGCCCGCGTCCGCGGCCAGGTCGGGGTCATGTGTCGCGTTGTACGCCGCCAGCAGGTCGACCGGTCGGGCCGCGCCGCCGCCCTGACGGACCCAGGAGCCTCGCTCGGTCACCGCGGTGCCGCCCCAGTCGTAGAGCAGGTCCGCCGGGTCGACCGCCGCGTCCACTGTGAAGAAGTTGTTCTGCGCGTAGATCGCCGACTGGACACCGATGCCGAGCGCGTACTGGAAGTCGTCCCCACCGAGTCGGTAGTGGTTGTTGTAGACGTCGACCTGGCCGAAACGCACCCGGGGCAGCCGTTGCAGGACGCCGTCGAAGAGGTTGTGGTGCACTGTGACCCGCAGCCGGCCGACGTCCGGGCCGACCGTGTTGGACGAGCCGATCAACAGCAGCTTGTCCCGACCGGTGAAGCGGTTCCAGGAGGCGGTGACCAGGCTGGCGGTGTGCGTGACGTCCAGCGACCCGTCGTGCACCTGGTACGGCCGACCGAAGTACACCGGCTGGGCGCTGTCGGGGTTGTCGCCGTCGGTGAAGGTGTTGTGGTCGACCCAGACGTTCTCGCTGCGGCGTACCGAGATCTGGTCGTACTGGCTGTTCCAGTTGCCGGCCTCGCCGTCGGTCGGCGACCAGGCGGGGAAGCAGTCCCGGGCGTCGACGAGGGTCAGGTTGCGGACGATGACGTTCGACGCCCGGTCGATCATGAGGGTGAGGCCGGTCAGTCGAGCGCCGCGCAGCCCGACGATCGTGGTGTTCGGCCCGACATTGATCTGGGTCTGCCGGGTCTGGTTGGTCACCGAACGCACCCGCGCCTCCTCCAGTGGCCCGCTCGGTGGCACCCGTCCCCACACCGACGGGTCGTACGCGGCCAGGTAGGCGTCCAACCGGTATCCGGGGTCGGCCAGGTCGGCGCAGCTCAGCGGCGTGCCGTCGGGCCCCTCGAAGCCGTCGATCGCACCGTCGACGTAGATGAGCTTCGGGGTGGCGTCGGCGGCGTTACCGGCGTTGTCGCCGCCCAGCGCGGCGACCAGTTCCGCCGGCTGTGGACCACCCGGGTCCGCTCGGGAGTGGCCGCCGAGCCGCCGGTGGTGCCGGGGCCGTCGGCCGCCCAACCGTCGCGCTCGGGCAGTGTCTGCCGGCCGAGGCGGTCGGCCAACCAGGAGAGCCGGTCGGCGGACGGGACGTCCGGACGGGCAGCGGCGGCGGCCGGGGCGGCGGCCGGGGCGGCGCCGAGGAGAAGGGCGACAACCGTGGCGCCGCCGAGGACTCTGCGCATCGACTCACTCCGTTCGCTGATCATGGGACCTGTCGGTTGTTCGTCTGTCCCGCCAGCTCGGCGCGGTACGCGCCGGACGCCCACGGCACCCCCAGCTCGCTCGGCAGCGCCCCCCGCTCGGCCGCCCGGCGCAACACGTCGACGACGCCCCGCAGGTGGCGGACCCGCTCCCCGCCCTCGCCGAGGGTGGTCACCAACTCGCCGTCGAGCAGCCGGGGCTCCGGCGCGGGCCGCAACGCGTCCAGCAGCGCGGTGAACGGCGCGGTACGGGCCAGCGGCGCGATCAGTGGCACGCCCGACGGGTCGACCCGGTGGGCGAGCAGGTTCTCCAGCAGCCCCAGCCGCCCCGGCACCCGGCGGGTCACCACGTCCCCGGGCAGGCGCAGCCGGTCGGTCGGGTACTCCAGCACCGCCTGCCCCGTCGTACCGGTCACCACCACCTCGCCCGCCACGAACTCCTCGGCGGCCAGGGTCACCGCCACCAGCACCGGCGGCCCGGCGCGGAACCGGACCCGCAACACGGCGGTGTCCTCCACCTCGATCGGCCGGACCCGATAGCGTTCCACCTCGATCGCGACCGGCCACGGCGTCGCCCCGGCGAGCGCCTCGGCGATCGCCAGGCACTGCATCACCGCGTGCGCGAGCGGGTTGACGAGCGCGCCGTCCAGCACCGGCCGGCCGTTCACGGTCCGTCGACCGGCCCAGGGGGAGCGGGCGTAGTAGGCGTCCGGCCGAAGCCACGCGGCGACGGTGGAGATGCCGGTGACAGTGCCCAGCCGGCCGGCGGCCAGCGCGTCGGTCAGCGCGGTGAGGGCCGCCGAGCCGAGCGCCTGGAAGCCGACCTGGGCCACCCGACCGGCGGCGGTGAGGGCCCAGGTCAGCTCCTCGTGCTCGGCCAGCGACAGCACCGGCGGCTTCTCCAGCAGCAGATCCGCGCCGGTGGCCAGGGCGTCGCGGGCGATCGCCAGATGGGTGTGCGGAGGCGTGCAGATCACCACCACCTCCGGTCGGGTGGCGGCGAGCATCGTCCGGTGGTCGGTGAACACCGCCACCCCGGGCGGCACCGGGGCGGCCGGGTCGTCCTCCACCGGTCGGACGTCGACCAGGGCGACCAACCGCAGCCGACCGGCGGCGTGCAGGGGCGCGATGACCCGCCGGTGCCAGCGACCGTGCCCGTTCGCCCCGATCACCGCCACCCGGGGCGGCGGGGTGGCCCCGCTCACCGCCGACCGGCCCGGGTGGACCCGCTCACCGCGCACCGGCCAGGGTGGCCTCGACGCCGTGCCGCTCCAACGCGGTCAGCCAGGCGATCACATCGGCGCGGACCTCGTCGTCCTCGGCCACCTCCACCGGGATGACGTCGCGTAGCGCGAAGACCGCGTCGACAGCGCCCGCCGGGCTCTGCGAGCCGGCGTCCAGGGCGGCCCGGATCGGCCCCGCCAGTGGGTCCTGGAACGGCAACGGCCGGCCGTCGTCGGCGTACCCGAGCGCGAAGCGCAACCAGGACGCCACGACCAGCGCGCCCCAGCGCGCGGACCGGCCGGTCGCGCGCAGGTCGGCGATGGTGTGCAGGACGCGCTGCGGCAGCTTCTGCGAGCCGTCGATAGCCACCTGGAGGGTGCGGTGGTGGATCGCCGGGTTACCGAAACGGGCGAGGGCCTGCTCGCCGTAGTCGACCACCCGCACCCCGTCCGGCGGGGTGAAGCTGGCCGCCACGTCCTCGGCGATCAGCCGGCGCAGCACGTCACGCAGGTGCGGGATCTCCAGCGCGTCGGCAATGGTCTCCCGACCGGCCAACGCTCCGAGGTAGGCGATGGCGGAGTGCACCCCGTTGAGGGCGCGTAGCTTCAACCGCTCCCACGGGCCGGCGTCGTCGGTGAGCACCGCCCCGGCGAACTCCCAGCCGGGCCGACCGCCGGGGAAGTCGTCCTCGATCACCCACTGCGCGTACGGCTCGGCGGCCACGGCGGCCAGGTCGGTCACGCCGAGCGCCCGCCGGGCCGCCTCGATCGTCTCCGGGGTGCTGGCCGGCACGATCCGGTCCACCATGGTGCCCGGGCAGGTGACGTTGCCGGCCACCCACTCGACGAGCCCGGCGGGCACCCCGCCGGCCCGGCCGACCGCCTGGTCGAGCATGCCGCGCAGTCGACGACCGTTGGCCGGCAAGTTGTCGCAGCTCACCAGAGCCACCGGACCGGCGTCCGCGGCGGCCCGGGCGGCCAGCCCGCGCAGCAGCAGCCCCGGCACCGTGGTCGGCGCTCGGCCGCCGGCCAGGTCCGCGGCGAGCGCCGAGTCCGCGGACAGTCGGCCGGTCACCGGGTCGAGGTGGTACGCCTTCTCGGTGACGGTCAGGGTCACCACGCGGACCGCCGGGTCGGCGAGCAACGCCACCACGGCGTCCGGGTCGCTGGGCGCGTGCCGGACCCCGCTCAGCGCACCCACCACCCGGGTGGAGCTGCCGGCCGCGGAAAGGGCGCTGACGCTGAACAGGTTGTCCTGCGCGGCGATCGCCTCGACCACCGCCGTGCTGCGCGGCGCGACCGCCACGATGCCCCAGTCACCCCCGGCCGCGCCGACCGCCGCCTCGGTGAACACGGCCTGGTGGGCCCGGTGGAACGCGCCCAACCCCAGGTGGACGACGCCGGTCGGCACGGTGCCCGGCCGGATCAGCGGGCGGGCCTCGGCGGGCAGCCGGCGCAGCATGCCCAGGCCGAGCCGGGAGGCCCCGACGGTCACTGCCATGCCGGGCCGTCCGGGAAGCGGAACTCCGCGATCGACGCGGGTTGCATGGTGGCGCTGTAACCGGGCCGTTCGGGCAGCAGGTAGCGGCCACCGCGGGTCCGCACCGGATCGACGAAGTGCTCGTGCAGATGGTCGACGTACTCGATCATCCGACCGTCCAGACCGGCGCCCACCCGCAGGTAGTCGAAGATCGCCAGGTGCTGGACGTACTCGCAGAGGCCGACGCCGCCGGCGTGCGGGCAGACCGGCACGCCGAACTTCGCCGCCAGTAGCAGCTCGGCCAGGACCTCGTTGACGCCGCCGACCCGGGCGGCGTCGACCTGCATCACCCCGATCGCCTCGGCCTGAAGAAGCTGCTTGAAGATCACCCGGTTGGCGGCCACCTCACCGGTGGCCACCCGGCAGCGACCGCCGGTCAACTCGCCCACCGCGCGGGCGATCCGGGCGTGCCCGAGGATGTCGTCGGCGTGGGTGGGCTCCTCGATCCAGTACGGGTCCACCTCGGCCAGCGCCGCCATCGCGGTGATCGCCTCGTCGACGTCCCAGACCTGGTTGGCGTCCATCATCAACAGCGCGTCCGGGCCGATCTCCTCCCGGATGATCCGGGCCCGCCGCAGATCGTCGGCGAGCGGGCCGCCGACCTTCATCTTCATCGCCCGCCAGCCGTCGGCGTACGCCTGCCGGGTCAGCGCCCGCACCTTGTCGTCGGGGTAGCCGAGCCAACCGACCGATGTGGTGTACGACGGAAAACCGTCACGTTCGAGGGTGGCCAACCGGTCGGTGAGCCCGTCGCGTCCCTTGTCGAGGATGGCGGCCGCCTCGTCGGGGGTGAGCGCGTCGGTGATGTGCTTGAAGTCGACGCTGGCCACGAGCTCGTCGGTAGGCAGGTCGGCGAGGAAGCGCCACATCGGCTTGCCGGCCAGTGCGGCCCGCAGGTCCCACACCGCGTTGACCAGCGCGCCGGTCGCCATGTGGATGACGCCCTTCTCCGGGCCCAGCCAGCGCAGCTGCACGTCGGCGCTGAGCGAGCGCCAGAACGCCACCGGCTCGGCAGTGATCTCCTCGATGGTGCGCCCCTGGACGTGGTGGGCCAGGGCACGCACCGCCGCACAGGTGATCTCGTTGCCCCGGCCGTTGGTGAAGGTGAACCCGGCGCCGCTCGGGCCGGCGTCGGTGCCCAGCTCCACGTACGTCGCCGAGTAGTCGCCCCGGTTGATCGCGTCGGAGCCGTCGCCTCGGGCGGCGGTGGGGAACCGCACGTCGTGCACCTCGACGGAGGTGATGGTGGTGGTCACTGGTCAGCCCTTCCGAAGTTGAAGACCCGCTTGGGCAGCCGGTACGCCAGGTCGACGATGGTCTCCGCGGCCTCGTCCATGGGCAGCCGGTGCTCGGCGACGAGCCGGGCCAGGAAGCCGGCGTCCACCCGGCGGGCCACGTCGTGGCGTACCGGGATGGAACAGAACGCCCGGGTGTCGTCGACGAACCCGGTGGTGTTGTAGAAGCCGGCGCTCTCGGTCACCGCCTCCCGGAACCGGCGCAGCACCTCCGGGGAGTCCAGGAACCACCAGGGCGCGCCGAGCAGCAGCGCGGCGTACCCGCCCGCGAGGGGCGCCAGCTCGCGGGTGAAGGTGTCCTCGTCGAGGGTGTAGAGCACCAGTCGCAGCCGGGGGTCGTTGCCGTAGCGTTCCAGCAGCGGGGCGAGCGCGTGCACGTACTCGGTGGCCTGCGGGATGTCGCCGCCGACGTCGCGACCGTGCCGGGCGTGCAACCACCGGTTGTGGTTGCGCACCGCGCCGGGGTGCAGCTGCATGACCAGGCCGTCGTCGAGCGACATCCGGGCGAACTCCACGAGCATGTGCGCCCGGAACGCCTCCGCGTCGGCGGCGTCGGCCTCGCCGCGCCGACCCCGGTCGTAGAGCCGCTCGGCCTCGGCCGGGGTCAGATCCAGGGTGCGCGCGGTGGGGTGGCCGTGGTCGGAGGAGGTGGCGCCGGCGGCGATGAACGCGGCGCGTCGGGCCCGCAACGCCGCCAGGTAGCCGGCGTAGGTGCCGGTGTCCTCGCCGGCCCGGTCGCCGAGACGGTCCACGTTGGTCGACCAGCCCTCGAACTCCATGTCCACCACGTCGTCCGGGCGGAACGTGGTGACCACCCGGCCGCCCGGCCCGCCCCACCCGTCGGCGGCGAGTTTGGCGTGCTGCGCGAGGTCGTCCAGCGGCGACTCGGTGGTCGCCAGGACCTCGATGCCGAACCGCTCGAACAGCGCCCGGGGCCGGAAGTCCGGCTCGGCGAGCCGGGCCGCGATCTCGTCGTAGATGGCGTCGGCGGTGCCCGGGTGAAGCGGGGTGTGCACCCCGAAGACGGTGCGGAAGGTCTGCTCCAGCCACAGTCGCGACGGGGTGCCCCGGAACAGGTGCCAATGCGCGGCGAAGCGTCGCCAGATCACCCGGCCGTCGGTCTCCACCGGGCTGCCGTCGCGGGTGGGCACCCCCAGATCCGCCGGGGGTACGCCCTGACTGAGCAGCATCCGGGTCAGGTAGTGGTCGGGCACGATGAGCAGCTGCGCCGGGTCCGGGAAGGGTCGGTCCTCGGCGAGCAGGGCCGGGTCGACGTGCCCGTGCGGCGAGATGATGGGTTGCTCCGCCGCCAGGGCGTACAGCTCCCGGGCCAGCGCGCGCTGGCCCGGCTCGGGCGGCAGGAGCAGGTCGGTGTGGTCGAGCGTGGGCACGGAGTGGGGCTCCTCGTCTCCTGTGTCAGCGGGGGGTGAGCAGGTCGGCGACGCGGACGGGTTGGCCGGTCTCGAAGGACCGGTTGGCGGCCAGACCGGTGAGCAGGGCCAACGCGCCGTCGTCGGCGGTCGCAGCGCGGCCCAACGGGTCGGGTTGACCGCCGAGGAGCACCCCGGTCATCCGGGCGTCCGCGCCGCCGTGCCCGTGCCGGCTGCGGCCCTCCACCGGGAGCTGCCGGGGCGGGGCCCAGAACGGGCGCAGGGTAAGCGTCGCACCACCGCCCTCGGCCGGCGCCTCGGCACCGTGCAGGGCGGCCCCCTTGACCGCGCCGGCGGTGCCCCGGTCGACGTAGTCGTTCTCGGCCACGTTCAGCTCCAGTCGGCCCCGGCTGCCGTTGACCATCACCCGGTAGCCCTCCCAGGGCGCGTACGCGGTGAGGTGGTAGGTCATGGTGGCGCCGGTGGAGTAGCGGGCCAGCACCGCCATGTCGTCCTCGATGCTCACCCCGGGCGCGAAGA
The DNA here is from genome assembly GCF_040648775.1 of Micromonospora sp. NPDC049089. Classification (NCBI taxonomy): domain Bacteria; kingdom Bacillati; phylum Actinomycetota; class Actinomycetes; order Micromonosporales; family Micromonosporaceae; genus Micromonospora; species Micromonospora sp. NPDC049089. The sequence goes on along the minus strand of NZ_JBEZEH010000070.1, from coordinate 2,095 downwards.
CGTTGCGGTCGCGCTGGTAGCCGTCCTCGGCCTCGGCGTCGAGGTACAGCTCGCGTAGCCGGGGATGCGCGTCCAGCCGCAGGGCGAACGGGTCGTCGGCGGCGGCGGGGGAGCCGTGCGCCCGGTCGTAGTCGCGGGCGTACCCGTGCCGGCGACCGTCCTCGCCGTAGAAGAAGAGTCGGCCGGCCGCGTACACCTCGACGGGCGTGGCGGCCAGCCACCAGTTGACCAGGTCGAAGTGGTGGCTGGCCTTGTGCACCATCAGCCCGCCGGAGGTGGCCTTGTCGCGGTGCCAGCGGCGGAAGTAGTCGGCGCCGTGGCGGACGTCGAGCAACCACTCGAAGTGCACCGAGCCGATCTCGCCGACCGCGCCCTCGGCGAGCAGCCGGCGAACCTGTTCGTGCAGCGGGTTGTAGCGGTAGTTGAAGGCGACAGTCACCCGCCCGCCGGTCTCGGTGACAGTGTCCAGGATCCGCCGGCAGCGGGCCGCGTCCACTGTCATCGGTTTCTCGGTGACGACCTCCCGGCCGGCGCGCAGCGCTGCCACCACGTACTCGTCGTGGGTGACGTCCACGCTGGTGACCAGAACGACGTCGACGCGTTCGGCGTCCAGCATGGTCGCGAAGTCACCGGCCGGGTACGTGGGCACCGGGCGGTGACCCAGCTCGCCCAGCCAGCGGTTGTGCGCGTCCATCCGGGCCTGGTTCACGTCGGCGAAGGCGACCAGCTCGGTGGTGTCGGCGTGGTCGAGCACCAGCGCCCGGACGAACATCTCGGCTCGCGCGCCGGTGCCCACGACGGCGTACCGGACCCGTCCGGCGGCTCTCGGTGACATGCGGTCGCCTCCCGTGGGTGCTGCAAAGGTTTGCAGTGAAGTAATCACGATCGATGCGTTCACGTCAACGAAGACGACGTGATCGGCGTCATTTGTAGGTGTTTGGGAGGTTGCAGGTGACCAAGGGGAGTGTGGGTGCAACGAAGCCGTAATCATTGACCGTTGACACTGGCGCAACCGTTTGCATTAATGGGCCACACCTGCGTGACCGCCACCACATCGGACGAAGGGGTCGCCGTGCCAGTCACCATCCGGGACGTCGCCCGGGCGTCCGGTGTGCACATCTCCACCGTGTCCCGCACCTTCTCTGCTCCACACCTGGTCAACCCGGAGACCCGGGTCCGGGTGCTGGCCTGCGCGGAGGACCTGGGCTACCGGCCCAACCGCGCCGCCCGGGCCCTGATCACCGGGCGGACGCACAACATCGGGCTGATCATCGCGGACATCGCGAACCCGTTCTTCCCGCCGCTGATCAAGGCGGCGGAGAGTCAGGCCCGGCACCGCGACTACCACGTCTTCGTGGCCGACACCAACGAGGACCCGACCGCCGAGGAAGAGCTGGTCCACGCCCTCGCGAAGCAGGTGGACGGCGTGCTGCTGTGCAGCCCCCGGATGAGCAACAGCCTGATCGAACAGCTCAGCCGCGAGGTGCCACTGGTCGTGGTGAACCGCCAGGTGACCGGCCTGCCCTGCGTGCTGATGGACGTCGGGCAGGGCGCCCGGTCCGCGATCGAGCACCTGGTCGGCCTGGGGCACCGCAGCATCGCGCTGCTCGGTGGACCGCGCAGCTCGTGGACCAACCGGGAGATGCGCCGTGCCGCCGGCGCGGCCGCCCGAGCCGGCGGCGCGGAACTGACCATGCTCGGCCCCAACGCGCCCACCGAGGTCGGCGGCTCCGCCGTCGCCGAGCAGGTGCGACGCAGCGGCGTGTCGGCAGTGCTCGCCTACAACGACCTGATGGCGATCGGCCTGATCGAAGGGCTGGACGCGCTCGGGGTCCGGGTGCCGCAGGAGGTGAGCGTCGTCGGGGTCGACGACATCACCCTGAGCCGGCTGACCCGCCCCAAACTGACGACGGTGGCCACACCCACCGGGGCCGCCGGCCGGACGGCCGTCGACATGCTGCTGCAACAGGACATCGAGTCACCGCGCGGTGCGCGGGGGTCCGGTGCCGGCACGGCGCTCGGCGTCCGTCGTACCACTGCACAGGTAATGCTCCAGACCGACCTGGTCATCCGCGACTCGACCGGTCCGGGCCCG
>NZ_JBEZEH010000069.1:0-29562 GCF_040648775.1 Micromonospora sp. NPDC049089 | reverse complement strand
CCCGTCCGACGGGACACCCCGACATCACGTATGTCGCCGTACCGGTGGGAACGGGTGGTTACTCCGGGACGCGGCGGTAGGCGCCGTCGCTGGCCGAGGTGGCCATCGAGGCGTACGCGCGCAGCGCCGCCGACACCGGCCGCTGCCGATCGGTCGGGGTGTACGGCTTGTCGCGCTTCTCCTCGGCCACCCGGCGGGCCTCCAACTCCTCGGCGGGCACGTTCAGCTCGATCGACCGGGCCGGGATGTCGATGACGACCTCGTCGCCGTCGCGGACCAGGGCGATCAGCCCGCCGGACGCCGCCTCGGGTGAGACGTGCCCGATGGAGAGCCCGGAGGTGCCACCGGAGAAACGACCGTCGGTGAGCAGCGCACAGGAGCGGCCGAGCCCGCGGCCCTTGAGGAACGAGGTGGGGTAGAGCATCTCCTGCATGCCAGGGCCGCCCTTGGGCCCCTCGTACCGGATCACCACCACGTCGCCGGCGACCACCTGCTTGGCGAGGATCGCTGTCACCGCGTCGTCCTGCGACTCGTAGACCTTCGCCGGGCCGCGGAAGGTCAGGCAGTCGTCGGGCACGCCGGCGGTCTTCACCACGCTGCCTTCGGGTGCCAGGTTGCCGTGCAGGATGGCCAGCCCACCGTCGGCGGAGTAGGCGTGCTCGCGGTCCCGGATGCAGCCGCCGGCCGCGTCGGTGTCCAGCGACGACCACCGGTTGGTGGTGGAGAACGGCTCGACGGTACGCACCCCGCCCGGCGCGGCGTGGAACAGCTCGACAGCCGTCGGGGTGGGGGAGCCGCCGCGCACGTCCCAGTCGGTCAGCCACTGCGCCAGCGAGGGGGAGTGCACGGCGTGCACGTTCCGGTTGAGCTGCCCGGCCCGGTCCAGTTCGCCGAGGATCGCCGGGATGCCGCCGGCCCGGTGCACGTCCTCCATGTGGTAGTTCGGCGAGTTCGGGGCGACCTTGGCCAGGCACGGCACCCGGCGGGAGATCGCGTCGATGTCGGTGACGCCGAAGTCCATCTCCGCCTCGCGGGCGGCGGCCAGCAGGTGCAGCACCGTGTTGGTGGAGCCGCCCATCGCCACGTCCAGGGCGACAGCGTTCTCGAAGGCGGCCTTGGAGGCGACAGTACGCGGCAGCACCGAGTCGTCGTCGCCGTCGTACCACCGCTTGGAGATCTCCACGACGGTCCGGCCGGCCTCGACGAACAGTGACCGGCGGGCGGCGTGGGTGGCAAGCGTCGAACCGTTGCCGGGCAGCGCGAGCCCGATCGCCTCGGTGAGGCAGTTCATCGAGTTCGCGGTGAACATGCCGGAGCAGGAACCGCAGGTCGGGCAGGCGGAGCGTTCGATCTCACCGAGCTGCTCGTCGGTGACCGCCTCGTTGGAGGAGGCGATCATCGCGTCGATCAGGTCGATCTTGCTGTGCACGACGCCCTCGATCGCCATCGTCTTGCCGGCCTCCATCGGGCCGCCGGAGACGAAGACGGTCGGGATGTTGAGCCGCAGCGCGGCCAGCAGCATCCCGGGGGTGATCTTGTCGCAGTTGGAGATGCAGACCAGGGCGTCCGCGCAGTGCGCGTTGACCATGTATTCGACCGCGTCGGCGATCAGTTCACGGCTGGGCAGCGAGTAGAGCATGCCGCCGTGGCCCATCGCGATGCCGTCGTCGACAGCGATGGTGTTGAACTCCCGGCCCACCCCACCTGCCTCGGCGACCGCGTCGGCGACCAGGCCACCCATGTCCTTGAGGTGTACGTGACCAGGCACGAACTGGGTGAAACTGTTGGCGATGGCGACGATCGGCTTGCCGAAATCGTCGTCGGTCATCCCGGTGGCCCGCCAGAGGGCCCGGGCGCCGGCCATCGTCCGACCGTGTGTGGAAGTCCTCGACCGCAGCTCAGGCATGCATACCAGCATGACACCGTCGACGCACCGGCCCGCCCCCGTATCTGCCGTGTCCCAACAGATGCACACCCAGCCCCCCATGACGTGCGCCCATCCGGCACTCTTGGAGGCGTGCATTTTCCACCGGGCATGGTCGCTGTCGCGGCGCTCAGCGGGCTCGTCGCCGCGGTGGCCGCCGTGCTGCTGACCGTCGTCGCCCGGCGGCGGGCGGTGCCGCGTCGGCCGGCACACGTGCTGCTCGCAGGCGCCGCCGGAGTTGCCCTGCTCAGCCTCCTGGCCGGGGTGGTCGCCACGCTCAGCGCGAACGACCACTGGGCCCACGAGCAGGGGCAGCGCACCGGTTGGGCGACGATGGTGGCGATCGGCGCGGCGGTGAGCGGGCTGGCCTTCGCGGCTGGTCTGCTCCGGCTGCCCGGGGTGGCCGCCACCGCGGCCGGGACGGCCCGGCTCGCCCTGGACGGCCTGGTCATGGCGGCGGCGCTGTGGTTCGTCGGTTGGGTGCTCTTCTCCGAGCCCACCCGGTTGCTCGGTGCCGCCACCCCGATGGCCTGCCCGGCGATCCTGGTGGCCACTGTGAGCGCCGCGCTCAGCGCCGGGCTCGTCGTGATCATCGTCTTCCGGGCCGCCACCCCACGTCGACGGCTCGCCGCGCTCGGCGCCGGCATCAGCGCGGTGACCTGCGGTGGGCTGGGTCTGAGCGCCGGGCTCTGCCAGGCCGGGCTGACAATGGCGCTGACCGGCGCGGTGGTGCTCGCCGCCGGCCTGCTGACCGTCGCGCTCACTGTTTACCGGGCCGACCGGCCGGGGCAGATCGACCTCGACCTGGTCGGTAGCGACGGCGAGTACGCGATCGCCCCGATGCTGGCGATGGCCGCCTCGGCCATGTACCACCTCGCCCAGGACGGCCGGTTCACCGCGGCGGGCATCGTGGCCGGCAGCGTGGAGGGCTTCGCCCTGGTGGCACGGCAGTACCTCACCCTTCGCGACGTCCGGGGGTACGCGAGCCGCCTGGCCGAGCGGGAGGCGCACTTCCGTGAGCTGGCGCACACCGATCCGCTGACGTCGTTGGCCAACCGGCGCGGGCTGCTCCGGGCGCTGCACCGCAACGCCGCCGACCACAACCCGTGTGTGCTGCTCGGCCTGGACCTGGACGGCTTCAAGAACGTCAACGACATGCGGGGCCACGACGTGGGCGACGCCGTGCTGGCCGAAGTGGGCCGGCGGCTGCGCGGCAACCTGCGCCCCGGCGACGTGGCCGCCCGGCTGGGTGGCGACGAGTTCGCCGTACTCATGCAGGGCCGGCCGGTCGAGGCGGACCGGGTCGCCGAACGGCTCCTCGGGGTGATCAACCGCCCCTACGACCAGCCGGAGGGGCCGGTCTTCCTGTCGGTGAGCATCGGGGTGGCCGACTGGGCCGACGAGCCCGACGTGGAGCTGCTGCTGCGCCACGCCGACCTGGCGTTGCGCTACGCCAAGCAGCGTGGCAAGAACCGGATCGAGCGGTACGACGCCGCGTACGACCAACTGCTGCGCCGGCGTACGACGGTGGAGCACGAGCTGCGCGGCGCGATCGACCGCGACGAGCTGCGGTTGGCGTTCCAGCCGGTGGCGTCGCTGCCGTCGGTGCGGCCGGTCGGCGCCGAGGCGCTGCTCCGCTGGCACCATCCTGAGCTGGGCAACGTGCGTCCGGACGAGTTCATCCCGCTCGCCGAGGAGTGCGGGATGATCGCCCCGCTCGGTGCCTGGGTGCTGCATCAGGCCTGCTACCAGCTCTCCCGGTGGCTCGCGGACGGGCACGACGTCTGGGTGTCGGTCAACGTCTCCCCGCGCGAGCTGCACGCCCCGGAGTACGTGGTCCAGGTCGCCGAGGCGCTGCGCGCCCACCACGTGCCGCCGCAGCGGCTGGTGCTGGAGGTCACCGAGCACGCGGTCGCCACCGACCTGGACGAGCTGATCCGGCGGCTGACCGCGCTGCGCTTGACCGGTGTCCGGATCGCGCTCGACGACTTCGGGGCCGGCTACTCGTCGCTGGGGCAGCTGCGCCGGTTGCCGATCGACATCCTCAAGATCGACCACAGCCTGGTCGCCGAGCACGAGCCGGTCCGCCCGGTCGGCCAGGACGGCCCGGCGTTCGCCCCGATGGTCGACATCGTCATGCGCCTGGGTCACCAGTTGGGGCTGGAGGTGATCGCCGAGGGGGTGACCACCCCGACCGAGTTGGCCGCGGTGGTGGCGGCCGGTTGCCGCTTCGGCCAGGGCGCGCTCTTCGGCTGGGGCGTGCCGGCCGAGCACCTGGAGGCGATGCTGGAGGCGGCCACGTCACCGGGTGCGCGTCCCGCTCCGGTGCCCGCGCCACGCCGCGTTCCGGGTATGTCCGGGCAGCTCAACCCGCCCGCCGATGGCGCGTCGCCGGTCGACGCGCCGACCTCCGTTAACCAACATGTGGGATCAGTTGACTCATCGCGTGAGATGCGTCAGGCTTAGCCGCATGTCGTCGTACCGGTCGCTGCGAGTACTTACCTGAGCGCACTCTCCCTCACCGAGAGTGCGCTGGCCCCGTGCATCTGCACGAGGGCCGTTTTTATTGCCATCGGAACCTGGCGAGCGGGCCCCGCCCGCGTCGCATCGCTTGACTAGCCACCAGCCACTCCAGCCGAAGGCCAGAACCGCCATGACGAGACCCACGCCCGAGACCCTCGCCCACACCGCCCGCCGGGCCCGCGCGACCGCCGACCCGACCGTCGACGTCGACCAGGCCGCCACGCGCACGGCCAACCCGGCCGCCCCGGCGGTACGGCCCGCCGCCGCGACCCCGATCTCCGGGGCCGGCTCGCTCGTGCGGTCCCTCGAGGCGCTCGACGTCGACGTCGTCTTCGGCATTCCGGGCGGCGCGATCCTGCCGGCATACGACCCGCTCTACGACTCGACGGTCCGGCACATCCTGGTGCGGCACGAGCAGGGCGCGGGGCACGCGGCAACCGGCTACGCGCAGGCCACCGGCAAGGTCGGGGTCTGCATCGCCACCTCCGGCCCGGGCGCGACGAACCTGGTCACCCCGATCGCGGACGCGTACATGGACTCGGTGGCGATGGTGGCCATCACCGGGCAGGTGGCCAGCCCGTTGATCGGCACCGACGGCTTCCAGGAAGCGGACATCCAGGGCATCACCCTGCCGATCACCAAGCACAACTTCCTCGTGCAGAACGCCGAGGAGATCCCCCGGGTGCTGGCCGAGGCGTTCCACCTGGCCAGCAGCGGGCGACCCGGCCCGGTGCTTGTCGACATCCCCAAGGACGTGCTCCAGGCGTCGACCACCTTCTCCTGGCCGCCCACCCTGGACCTGCCCGGCTACCGGCCCACCCTGCACCCGCACGGCAAGCAGATCCGGGAGGCGGCGCGGCTGATGGCCGCAGCCCGACGCCCGGTGCTCTACGTCGGCGGCGGGGTCCTCAAAGCCGGTGCCACCGACGGGCTGCGGCGGCTGGCCGAGCTGACCGGCATCCCGGTCGTCACCACGCTGATGGCGCTCGGCGCGTTCCCCGACTCGCATCAGCAGCACCTGGGGATGCCCGGCATGCACGGCACCGTCGCCGCGGTCTACGGCCTGCAGAAGGCGGATCTGATCGTCGCGCTCGGCGCACGCTTCGACGACCGGGTCACCGGCAAACTGGACTCGTTCGCCCCGGACGCGGTCGTGGTGCACGCGGACATCGACCCCGCCGAGATCGGCAAGAACCGGCACGTGGACGTCCCGATCGTCGGCGACGCCAAGCACGTCATCGACGAGCTGATCGCCGCTGTCACCGCCGAGCGGTCGTCGGGGCGCACCGCCGACCTCGGTGACTGGTGGACGCAGCTGAACGACCTGCGCGACCGTTACCCGCTGGGCTACGACGAGCCGGTCGACGGGACGCTGTCCCCGCAGTACGTGATCAAGCGGCTGGGCGAGATCGTCGGCCCGGACGCGATCTTCGTGGCCGGGGTGGGCCAGCACCAGATGTGGGCGTCGCAGTTCATCTCCTACGAGAAGCCGTACACCTGGTTGAATTCAGGCGGTCTCGGCACGATGGGTTACGCGGTGCCGGCGGCGATGGGCGCCAAGGTCGGCAAGCCGGACACTGTGGTCTGGGCGGTGGACGGGGACGGCTGCTTCCAGATGACCAACCAGGAGTTGGCCACCTGCGCGTTGGAGGGCATCCCGGTCAAGATCGCCGTCATCAACAACGGCAACCTCGGCATGGTCCGGCAGTGGCAGACGCTGTTCTACAACGAGCGCTACTCCAACACCGAGCTCGGCACCCACAAGCACCGCATCCCCGACTTCGTCAAGCTCGCCGAGGCCCTGGGCTGCGTCGGGCTGCGGTGCGAGAGCGCGGATGACGTGGACAAGACCATCGCCGCCGCCATGGAGATCAACGACGCCCCCGTGGTGATCGACTTCGTGGTCGGCAAGGACGCGATGGTCTGGCCGATGGTCGCCGCCGGCACCAGCAACGACGAGATCATGTTCGCCCGTGGCGTCCGCCCGGTCTTCGACGAGGATGACATCTAATGAGTGAGCGAAGCGAACGAATCATCAAGCTCAGTGTTGCGCATGGTCATGCCATGACCGAGCGAAGCGAGGCCGTGGCATGACCATGCACACCCTGTCCGTGCTGGTGGAGAACAAGCCGGGCGTGCTCGCCCGGGTCTCCGGCCTGTTCTCCCGGCGCGGCTTCAACATCGACAGCCTCGCGGTCGGCGAGACCGAGAACCCGGACGTCTCCCGGATCACCATCGTGGTCAACGCGGAGTCGTCCCCTCTGGAGCAGGTCACCAAGCAGCTGAACAAGCTCGTCAACGTGCTCAAGATCGTTGAGCTGGATCCCCAGGTCTCGGTCGCCCGGGAGTTGCTGCTGGTGAAGGTGCGCGCCGACCGGGCCGCGCGGTCGCAGGTGCTGGAGACCGTCAACCTGTTCCGCGCCCGGGTGGTCGACGTCGCACCGGACACGTTGACCATCGAGGCCACCGGCACCCCGGACAAGCTCGACGCGCTCCTGCGCGACCTCGAGGCCTTCGGCATCAAGGAGATGGTCCAGTCCGGGCTGGTGGCCATCGGGCGCGGCTCGCGTTCGATCACCGCCGGTCCCGCGCTGCGGGCCGCCTGACCCGCCACCGGTCGGCCTCGGCCGACCGTCCGGCGCATCCATCCGCACAGACCACGACGGGCCGCCCCGGCCGTCGTACGAAAGGGAAGTTCTCATGAGCGTTGAGGTGTACTACGACGACGATGCCGACCTCGGCCTGATCCAGGCCAAGAAGGTCGCGGTGATCGGCTACGGCAGCCAGGGTCACGCCCACGCGCTGTCGCTGCGCGACTCCGGCGTCGACGTGGTGATCGGTCTGCCGGAGGGCTCGAAGAGCCGTCCCAAGGCTGAGGAGCAGGGCCTTCGGGTGCTCACGCCGGCCGAGGCCTCGGCCGAGGCCGACGTGATCATGGTGCTCGCACCGGACACCGCCCAGCGCAAGATCTATGCCGAGTCGATCGAGCCGCACCTGGCCCCCGGCAAGGCGATCTTCTTCGGCCACGGCTTCAACATCCGGTACGGCCTGATCAAGCCGCCGGCCGAGGTGGACGTGGCGATGGTCGCCCCCAAGGGCCCCGGCCACCTGGTCCGCCGCCAGTACAGCGACGGCAAGGGCGTGCCCTGTCTCGTCGCCGTCGAGCAGGACGCCAGCGGCAACGCGCTCGCGCTCGCCCTCGCGTACGCCAAGGGGATCGGCGGCACCCGTGCCGGCGCGATCAAGACCACCTTCACCGAGGAGACCGAGACCGACCTCTTCGGCGAGCAGGCGGTGCTCTGCGGCGGCGCCTCGGCGCTGGTGCAGACCGGTTTCGAGGTGCTCACCGAGGCGGGCTACGCCCCGGAGGTCGCCTACTTCGAGTGCCTGCACGAGCTGAAGCTGATCGTCGACCTCATGTACGAAGGCGGCATCGCGAAGATGCGCTACAGCATCTCCGACACCGCCGAGTACGGCGACCTGTCCCGCGGCTCGCGCATCATCGACTCCCGGGTCAAGGACGAGATGCGCAAGATCCTGGGTGAGATCCAGTCCGGCGAGTTCGCCCGCGAGTGGGTCGCCGAGGACGAGGCCGGCCGGCCCAACTTCACCAAGTGGCAGGCCGAGGGTGCGGCGCACCCGATCGAGGAGACCGGCAAGAAGCTGCGCGGCATGATGAGCTGGGTCGACCGCCCGATCACCGAGACCGCCTGACCCGTCCGACCGACGATCCACCGACAGCCCCTGGGCCGGCGCTCTCCCCAGCGCCGCCCCGGGGCTGCCCGGCATGCTGCCGCCCGTCGATACGTCGGGCGGCAGTGTTCGTGCGCCTCGACTCTCCCGCAGTGACCGGCTGACCAGCGCCGCCGGTGCTCGGCGCGGCCGGAGCAACCGTGTCGGTGCGGTGAACGGCCGATGTCCGTCGCTCGACCGGGCGTGTGAGGGCACTCACCCCGAAGACCGGAACACGCCGACCAGCGGGGCCCCTACGATCGCCTGTAGGTGCAGCAGCCGGCACCTGACGGCCACGGCACGGATCAGCGCAGGGCGCAGTGCGGCGCCCCCGCCGCCCGGGCCGATCGCATACACGACCTCTACGAGGACCGATGAATCCTGTCGTACTGATCGCCGAAGAACTCGCCCCCGCCGCCATCGAGGTGCTCGCCCACGACTTCGACGTCCGTCACGTCGACGGCACCGACCGTCCGGCCCTGCTCTCGGCGCTCTCCGAGGCCGACGCCGTCATCGTGCGCAGCGCGACCCAGATCGACGCCGAGGCGGTCGCCGCCGCGCCGCGACTCAAGGTGGTCGCCCGGGCGGGCGTCGGGCTGGACAACGTCGAGGTGCCGGCCGCCACCGCGCGGGGCGTCATGGTCGTCAACGCGCCCACCTCCAACATCGTCTCCGCCGCCGAGCAGGCCGTCGCGCTGCTGCTCGCCGTCGCCCGTAACACCGCGAGCGCCAGTTCCGCGCTCAAGGCGGGGGAGTGGAAGCGGTCGAAGTACACAGGCGTCGAGGTGCAGGGCAAGACGGTGGGCGTGGTCGGGCTCGGCCGTATCGGGGTGCTCTTCGCGTCTCGCATCGCCGCGTTCGGCACCCGGCTGATCGCGTACGACCCGTACATCCAGCCGGCCCGCGCGGCGCAGCTCGGCGTCCGCCTGGTCGGGCTGGAGGAGCTGCTGCGGGAGAGCGACTTCATCTCCATCCACCTGCCGAAGACGCCGGAGACGGTGGGGCTGATCGGTGAGAAGGAGCTGGCGCTCGTCAAGCCCGGCGTTCGAATCATCAACGCCGCCCGTGGTGGGCTGGTCGACGAGCAGGCGCTCGCGGACGCGATCGCCGAGGGTCGGGTCGCCGGCGCCGGTGTCGACGTGTACAGCAAGGAGCCGTGCACCTCGTCGCCGCTGTTCGCCTTCGACAACGTGGTGGCCACCCCGCACCTGGGCGCCTCCACGCACGAGGCGCAGGACAAGGCCGGTCTCGCCGTGGCCAAGAGCGTCAAGCTGGCGTTGCAGGGCGAGTTCGTTCCGGACGCGGTGAACGTGCAGGCCGGCGGTGTGGTCGCCGAGGACGTTCGGCCGCTGCTGCCGCTGGCGGAGAAGCTGGGCCGGGCGTTCACCGCGGTCGCCGGTGGGGTCGCCGCCAGCGTCACTGTCGAGGTCCGCGGTGAGATCGTCAGCCACGACGTGTCGGTGCTCAAGCTCGCCGCCACCAAGGGCCTGTTCAGCTCCGTGGTCGAGGAGCAGGTCACCTACGTCAACGCCCCGCACCTGGCCGCCGAGCGTGGCGTCGAGGTCACCCTGGCCACGCTGGGCGAGACGGCCGAGCAGCCGACCCTGGTCACGGTGCGCGGCGCGCTGCCGGACGGCCGGACGGTCAGTGTCTCCGGCACTGTCACCCACTCGGGCGCTCGGGACGTGCTGAAGCTGACCGAGGTGGACGGCTTCGACGTGGAGATCGGCGCGGAGGGCATCCTGCTCTTCCTTCGCTACGCCGACCGGCCCGGTGTGGTCGGGACTGTCGGTACCCTGCTCGGCGAGTCGGGCATCAACATCGCCGCCATGCAGGTGGCTCGTCGGGAGGCGGGCGGTGAGACGCTGATGACGCTCACCGTCGACCAGGCGCTCGGCGCCGACCTGCTCACGTCGGCCGCCGATTCGATCGGCGCCACGGCGGCCAGCGCCGCCGACCTGCGCGACGAGTAGTAGACGACAAACACCGTGGGGGGCCTGGCGATTCGCCGGGCCCCTCGTCATTTCCCGTCCGTGCCGCCGGTCAGGTCAGCCGGGCAGCCGCGCCGGCGGCGGGTAGACCGAGCCGTCCTGCGGGTCGAAGAGCATCAGCCCGTGCTCGCCGGCCAGCCGTTCGATGTCCAGTAGCACCTGGTCCGCGCAGGTCGGGTGCAGGTTCAGCTCGACGTGGTCGTGGGCCGCGTGCAGCGGTGCCACCGCCCACGGGCTGTTCGGGCCGGGGTGACGGTCCGGATAGGAGGCGGTGATCGCCCGGTAGAAGCTGACCACCCGCGGATCGGGGTAGCGGTCCACGTGCCGCCCCTGCCGGCAACCGTTGACCGCTGTCCGCACGTCCTCGGGCGTCGCCCCGTCCTCCAGGGCCCACACGCTCAGATCGAAACTCACGGCGGATAGCGTGCCATCCGTCGTTCATCATGTCGAAACTGCCTCGCCGCCGGTCAACCACCGATCAACGCAGTCTCCGGTAGCGACGGTCCGGTGTGGAGACTCTTGCGTCGAGTTGCGTCGATTCGCTAGCGTACGCACTGCGGTCACTGGCCGAGTTCGAGGCGCCGGCCCGTCTTCGGGTGGCGCGGTCGACGTCCGGCCCGACCGGTCCGCACCCCTCGGTTGTGCGAGCCACGCGCACTCGTCGCTGACCGGCCCCCACTGTCGTTGCCGAGACCGTGGGGGCCGATCGCTACGTCGTTCCGCTCAGCGACGGTGGGCGAAGAGCGCGCGATAGTCGGAGTTGCCCCGGAACCACGCCAGGCCGGTGGGGCCGGCGGCGTATAGCGCTGTGGCGTAAGCGTCGGCGATCGTCAGGTCGGGGCCCACCACAGTGGCGGCGACGAGGTGATCGGCCGGCTCGCCGGTGTGCGGGTCCACCACGTGCCCCTGCCGCCCGCTCACCCCGGAGGTGCCGACCGCACCGGCGGTCATCTCCAGCACCAGCGGCGCGCGCTCGGGTGCGGTCGGGTGGTGCACCGCGACCCGCCAGGGACCGCCGTGCGGCGCGCGGCCCCGGACGACGAGGTCAGCGCCGGCGAGTACGGCGTAGTCGTGGATGCCGGCGTTGCGCAGTCGCTCGGCGGCCCGTTCCACAGCCCAACCGCCGAGCAGGCCGCCCGGGTCGAAGCCGCCGGGCACCGCCCAGGCGTCGAACCACCCGTCGGTGGCCGCGCGCATCGCGGCGCAGCGGTCCACCAGATCGGCGAGCGGAGGGTACGACTCCGGGCTGATCTCGCCCCGACGCAGTCGGGAGACCAGGCTCTCCGGCCGGTTGGGCCCGTAGGTGAGGTCGATGGCGCGCAATTCGGCGACGCTGTCCCGCAGCGCCTCGCCCACGCCCCGGCGGCCGAGCCACTCGGGGGCGTTGAGCAGCAGGGTGTACTCGGCGGTCGCGGTGCGTACGGTGTGCTGCACCGCGATCCGGCCCTCGGTGGCGGCGGCCGGGTCGATCCGGTGCCGGCGGCTGCCGAGTCGAAGGTCCGGCCGGCGGTGGCGGAACGCGGACGTGTCCGGCCAGCTGGTCCGCGGCTGCTCGTCGATGCGCATCGCATCTGCCCCCTCGCACATGGTGCCGCGTCACCGCGACCCCGTCGGTCAGCAGGCCCCCGCGACCCACTGGGTACTACCGTAGGCAGCGGAGATGACCGCCTCATGAGTCCCAGCTGAGAGGGTGCTGTGCATTCGGCCATCCCAAATCGTGGACGCCGCGTACCGGGAGGCGGGACGGCGACGTACCGTTGCCCGAACAACCGTTGAGCAGAGGAGTGCGGTCGTGGCGCGGATCGCGGTGGTGGCCGGAGATGGCATCGGGCCCGAGGTGGTCGCGCAGGCCCGCAAGGTCCTCGACGCGGTGCTGCCCGACGTGCAGGCCACCGAGTACGACCTCGGCGCCGCCCGCTGGCACCGTACCGGAGAGGTGCTGCCCGACTCGGTGCTGACCGAGCTGGCCGGGCACGACGCGATCCTGCTCGGCGCGGTCGGTGACCCGACGGTCCCGCCGGGTGTGCTGGAGCGTGGGCTGCTGCTCAAGCTCCGTTTCGCCTTCGACCAGTACGTCAACCTGCGCCCGTCCCGGCTCTGGCCCGGGGTCGCCGGCCCGCTGGGCAACGTGAAGCCGGGCGAGGTCGACCTCGTGGTGGTGCGCGAGGGCACCGAGGGGCTCTACGCCGGCGCCGGTGGTTCCCTGCACCGGGACACCCCGGCCGAGGTCGCCACCGAGGAGAGCCTGAACACCCGGCACGGCGTGGAGCGCGTGATCCGCGACGCGTTCGCCCGCGCCGGCCGCCGGGAACGGCGCAAGGTCACCCTCGTGCACAAGACCAACGTGCTCACCCACGCCGGGTCGCTCTGGGCGCGTACCTTCGACGCGGTCGCCGCCGAGCACCCGGACATCGAGACCGAGTACCAGCACGTCGACGCGGCGGCCATGTTCCTGGTCACCCAGCCGCAGCGCTACGACGTCGTGGTCACCGACAACCTCTTCGGCGACATCCTCACCGACATCGCCGCAGCCGTCACCGGCGGCATCGGGCTGGCCGCCAGCGGTTGCATCAACCCCGAGGGGGCGTACCCCTCGATGTTCGAGCCGGTGCACGGCTCGGCGCCGGACATCGCCGGGCAGGGCATCGCCGACCCGGTCGCCGCGGTGCTCTCCGCCGCGTTGCTGCTGGAGCAGCTCGGGCACGGCGAGTCGGCCGCCCGGGTCAACGCGGCGGTCGCCGCCGAGCTGGCCAGCCGCGTGCCGGGCGTGACGCTGCGTACCGAAGAGGTCGGCGACCGGCTCGCCGCCCACGCCGTAGCCTGATCATCCCGGCCCGCGGGGCGACCGGTCTGCCGCAGGCAGCCCGACCGGCGTTACCCGCTGAACGAGCGTTCGGGGTAAGTTTCTGGCACAGCCATGTCGGTGTGCGGTCGCGCATGCCGTTGTCCCGCAGGGAGGTCAGCGCGATGAGCGGTGGTGACAAGCTCGACTTCGAGATCCGTCCGAATCTCGCGCCGGTATCCGTCGCCGATCGGGCCGCACTGTTGACCAACCCCGGGTTCGGTCGGGTCTTCACCGACCACATGGTCACCGTCCGCTACGCCGACGGCAAGGGCTGGTACGACGCCCGGGTGGAGGCCCGAGCCCCGATCCCGATGGACCCGGCCAGCGCGGTGCTGCACTACGCGCAGGAGATCTTCGAAGGGCTCAAGGCGTACCGCACTGCCGACGGCGGCGTGACGATGTTCCGGCCCGACGCCAACGCGGCCCGCTTCGCCACCTCCGCGCAGCGGATGGCGATGCCGGTGCTGCCGCCGGACGTGTTCGTCGACTCGCTGCACAAGCTCATCGAGATCGACCGGGAGTGGATCCCGACCGGCGAGGACGGCAGCCTCTACCTGCGGCCGTTCATGTTCGCCAGCGAGGTCTTCCTCGGCGTCCGGCCGGCCAACGAGTACCTCTACATGGTGATCGCCTCACCGGTCGGGGCGTACTTCACCGGTGGCGTCAAGCCGGTCACCGTCTGGGTCTCCCCGGACTACACCCGGGCCGCGCCCGGTGGCACCGGCGCGGCCAAGTGCGGCGGCAACTACGCCGCGTCGCTCGCCGCCCAGGCGGAGGCCATCGAGGCCGGCTGCGACCAGGTCGTCTTCCTGGACGCGGTGGAGCGCCGGTTCGTCGACGAGTTGGGCGGCATGAACGTCTTCTTCGTCTACGACGACGGCACAGTGGTCACCCCACCGTTGACCGGCACGATCCTGCCGGGCATCACCCGCGACGCCGTCCTCGCGCTGGCCGCCGGGGCCGGACACCAGGTCGAGGAGCGGCCGGTGAGCTTCGCCGACTGGCAGGCCGACGCCGCCAGCGGACGCCTGAAGGAGGTGTTCGCCTGCGGCACCGCCGCGGTGGTCACCCCGATCGGTGGGGTCCGCTTCCCCGACGGCGAGTTCCTGATCGGTGGTGGCGAGCCCGGTCAGGTCACCATGGCCCTGCGTCAGCAGTTGGTCGACATCCAGCGGGGCAAGGCTGCCGACCCGCACGGCTGGGTGCAGCGGGTCTTCTGATCTCCGTCGCCGCGCCGGCCCGTCCACCCGGACGGGCCGGCGGCGGCGGCGCTACGCGTCGCTGGGCTGCGCCTCAGTGGGCTCGTCGAGCAGGTGGTCGCGGAGCGCGGCGAGCTGTTCCTCGGTCACCCCGGCGTGGCGCAGGTACGCCTCGACCGAGCCGTGCCCCGCGCGCAACTCGTCGAGGAAGATCTGCATGGCCTCCGCGGGTGAGCTCAGGAAGGGCGCCGGCACGTCCACGCCGCCCGGGGTGACGGAAGCCAGCCAGGCGCTGTACCGGGCCGACGCCACACTGCTCAACGCGTAGTCCGCGGTGATGTCCGCGTCGTCGACGCCGAGCACGGCGAGGGTCAACGCGCACACGATGCCCGTGCGGTCCTTGCCGGCGACGCAGTGCACCACCACCGGGGCGTTGACGGAGTCGGCGATCAGGCCGACCGCCTCGGCCAGCCCGGCGGTGCCGGTCTGGGCCAGGTCGGCGTACCGGTCCGCGAGGTACCGGGCCAGGCTGGCGCCCTCCTCGTGCGGCGTACCCGCCCAGTCGGCGTGCTCCGGGTGGATGTTCCGGTAGGTCAGTCCCTGGTACTCCGGCACCCGGCCGTCGCGCTCCACCTCGGTGGGGCGGCGCAGGTCGATGACGGTGCGGATCCCGATCGCGGCGAACGCGTCGCGGTCCTGCTCGGTGAGGCGGTGCAGCGAGTCGGAGCGGTAGAGCCGACCTCGGCGTACCGACCGGTCGCCGTGGCCGAGGTAGCCACCGACATCGCGGAAGTTGAAGGTGGCGGGGAGCGAGAGCTGGGGGTTGTTCTCGGTGACGTCCACGTTCACACGGTAACGGCCGGTGGGACAGTGCCCCACCGGCCGTCGGGTCGAACAGTCAGCGTGCGGTGCCGGGCGGGAGCGCGCCGTACGTCTCGTCGTAGTAGCCGCCGAGCTGATCCCGGTAGCTCGGGTCGCTGTGGCTGGTCTCGTCGTACTCCGGGGCGGCCTTGATCTGGTCCTGGGTCCGGTCGACGGAGACGGTGCGCTGGTCGTGGTCGACCTGGTTGACGGTGCCGGCCGGCAACATCACCTTCTTGCCGAAGATCCAGGGCCCGGTGTCCACGACCAGGTAGCTGCCGCCCACCTCGTGACTGGCGCTGTCGATCTTGCCAATTCCCCCGTCGGTGGCCTCGACCTTGTAGCCGACCAGGTCGACGTCGGCCACGCCGGCGTGGTCCCGGTAGCGCCAGGGGTCGAACGTGCCGGCCGGCGCGCCGCCGGGCACCGCGCCCTGGTCGCCGCCGCGCAGCGGGTCCGGCCCCGCGTGGGTGGCGTGCGGATCGATCCTGTCCATGCCGTTCACTCCTGACTGTCGCCGATCGTCTCGCCGAAGGTGGGTGCGTCCCCGCAGGAGCTACCCGGCCGTCGGGGGCCGGAAACGGCGATCAGACCGCGGCGCGGCGACAGGCCGCTGTACGGCGAGGGGCCGGGGCCGCGGGGTGCGGCGTCGGCCCGTCTCGGGCGTACGTGTTCAGGCCAGGGCGGTCTCGGCGTCCAGGGTGACCGCCGCGGCGTGCACCACGGCGGAGATCCGCAGGGCCTCGTGCAGCTGCTCTCTGGTGAAGCCGCTGCCGCGCAGCTTCTTCTCGTGCAACTCCAGGCACACCTCACAGCCGGCGATGGCCGACACGGCAAAACACCAGAGTTCGAAGTCGCCCTTGTCCACCCCCGGCCTCGCGATGATCCGCATCCGCAGTCGGGCCGGCATCGAGGCGTACCGCTCATCGCCGATCAGGTGCTTGGCCCGGTAGTAGATGTTGTTCATCGCCATGATCGCCGCAGCGCCCTTGGCCGCCTCGACGCCTTCCGGCCCGAGGTGCCCGAGCGCCTCGGCTGCGATCTCCCGCAGCACCACCGGGTTGCGAGCGGTCACCGCACAGGCCAGCGCGACGCCCCAGGTCTGTGGCGGGGTCAACGCCGAGGAACCGATCGTGGCGCCCAGGTTGAGCCTGATGTCGTTGGCGTACTCCGGCAGGGCTGCCTTGATCGCGTCCAGGCCCATGGTCAGGATCCGGCGGCGGAGGTCTCGTCGGCGATCCCCGTCGGGCTGATGGAGGTGAAACCCATCGGCCCGACGAAGACCACACACCACGTGCCCTCGTGGGACGTGTGGTTGACCGCCGTGGACGCGTTGTTCGCGTCCAGCGATACGCAGGCGGCGAGGCCGTGCTCAGGTAAGCGGTCACTGACGGTGAGCACAGGTCCTCCTTGCAGACGGCGCGGTGGCCATCATCGGATCCGTTCCAGATGCTTCCGCATGGCTGGTTCCCCCGATGAGTGGCCCAGGTGGCTTGTGAAGCCGATCACGAGCGGTGGTTCGGGGCGTACGAACCCTCCGTCACCATCCCGCTATATGGATTGTTCCTCCCACATTCGGGGGAGGGGTGGCAGAGTGGCCATCGTGACCAGCACCGCCCTGATTATTGCGACCTAGCGCGCCGGCTCTCCCCTCTGCCGAGCGCGCAGACCTCCCGCATCCGCGGGAGGTCTTTTTGTTGCTCCGAGAAAGGATCCTGATGACGTTCCAGGTCTTCGACACCACGTTGCGCGACGGCGCTCAGCGCGAGGGGCTCACCTACTCGGTGGTCGACAAGCTGGCCGTGGCCCGGCTGCTCGACGAGTTCGGCGTCGGCTTCATCGAGGGCGGCTGGCCGGGCGCGGTGCCCAAGGACACCGAGTTCTTCCGCCGCGCCCGCACCGAACTGGACCTGCGGCACGCCGTACTCGTCGCGTTCGGCGCCACCCGCAAGGCCGGCGTCGCGGTTGCGGACGACCCCCAGGTACGCGCCCTGCTGGACGCGCAGACCCCGGCCGTGGCCCTGGTCGCCAAGGCCGACACCCGGCACGTCGAGCGCGCGCTGCGCACCACCGGCGCGGAGAACCTCGCGATGATCCACGACACCGTCAACCACCTCGTCCGCGAGGGTCGACGGGTCTTCGTCGACGGCGAACACTTCTTCGACGGCTACCGGCACGACCCCGCGTACGGCGCCGCCGTGGTGCAGACCGCGCTCGCCGCCGGCGCCGAGCGGATGGTGCTCTGCGACACCAACGGCGGCATGCTGCCGTCCCAGGTGACCGCCGTGATCCAGGACCTGACGAACAGGCTGGGGATCGACGCCGGGCTGCTCGGTATGCACGCCCAGAACGACACCTCCTGCGCGGTGGCCAACACCATCGCCGCCGTCGAGGCGGGCGTCCGCCACGTGCAGGGCACCGCCAACGGGTACGGCGAGCGCCCAGGCAACGCCGACATCTTCGCTGTCGTCGCCAACCTTCAACTCAAGCTCGGCATGCCCGTCCTACCGGAGGGCTGCCTGGCACAGATGGTGCGGGTCTCGCACGCCATCGCCGAGATCGCCAACATCGCCCCCGACACCCACCAGGCGTACGCCGGGGCCGCTGCCTTCGCCCACAAGGCGGGGCTGCACGCGAGCGCGATCAAGGTCGACCCGTTGCTCTACAACCACGTGGATCCGTCGGTGGTGGGCAACGACATGCGGATCCTCATCACGGAGATGGCCGGTCGGGCCAGCGTCGAGCTCAAGAGTCGTGAGCTCGGCCTGGACCTGGCCGCCAGCCCGGACGCCTTGAACCGGGTCACCAAGCGGGTCAAGGAGCTGGAGGCGGGTGGCTGGTCGTTCGAGGCGGCCGACGCCTCGTTCGAGCTGCTGGTCCGCTCCGAGATGCCGGAGGGCAGCCCGGCCCGACCGTTCACCCTGGAGTCGTACCGGGTGTTGGTCGAGCACCGTGAGGACGGCGCTGTGGTCTCCGAGGCGACCGTCAAGATCCGGGTTCGCGGTGAGCGGGTGATCGCCACCGCCGAGGGCAACGGCCCGGTCAATGCCCTCGACGAGGCGCTGCGCGTGGGGCTGGCGCGGCACTATCCGCAACTGCGCGACTTCGAGTTGGCCGACTACAAGGTGCGGATCCTGGAGGGCAGTCACGGCACCGGCGCGGTCACCCGGGTCCTGCTGGAAACTTCGAACGGCAATGGCCGCGACTGGACCACGGTAGGCGTCCACCCCAACGTGGTCGAGGCCAGCTGGCACGCCCTGGTAGACGCCCTGACCTACGGCCTAGCCCCCACCTCCGTCTAACCCCCCCACCCCACCCCTCCCCACCCCGCCCACCCCCTCCCAGCCCAGCCCCACCCCCACCCTCGCTCTCGTCGATCTTGCACTTTGTGTCGTCTGTCTGCGGCTTTTGTCGCTGATGTCAGGACAGTAAGTGCAAGATCGACGAGATGGGGCGTGGGGCGGGGGGGGCGCGGGGGCGCGGGGGTAACGGGTTAGGGGGTTTGGGGGAGGGTGAGGGTGGCTTGGACGGGGCGGTGGTCGCTGCCGGGCAGGGTGAACACCTCGACTGAGCGGACCGCTATCCGGTGGTCGACCAGGACGTGGTCGATGGTGACGGGTGGGATGAGGTCACCGTCGTAGGGACCCCAGGTGCCGGTCAGGCCCGCCCCGGTGGCATCGGCGGCGTCGACGTAACCGCTGCGCAGCAGTGCCCGCAGTGGACCGTGGTCGAGGGTCGCGTTGAAGTCTCCGGCGAGGATCCGCAGGCCACCGTCCGGGGTGGCCGGTGGTTGGGCGGTCAGGTCGGCACGCCAGGCACCCACCTGGTCCAGCGCGTACGGCGCCGAGGGGTGGGCCGACTCGACGCGGACCGGGGGCCCTCCGGGGACGGACACCGTCGCGTACGCCTGGCTGAAGCCCCAGCCCTCGAGGTTGCGTCGGACGCCGCCGTCGGTGATGGGCCACCGCGAGTAGAGCCCGGAGCCAGGTGTGCCGATCTCGGGGTTGAGCTGCCGGTGCGGCAGCAGCGTGGTGAGGCCGAGTTGATCCAGGGCGGCCTGCGCGTCCGGCGTGAACTCCTGCACGGTGAGCACGTCCACCTGGTGTCGCCGGACCAGCTCCACCAGTGTGCGCGCATCGCCGGCGCCGGCGAGCAGATTGGCGGTGAGCAGCCGCACGGTCGGCCCGGCGGCCGCCGGCTGCGGGTTGGCCAGAGCCCGAGGTGCGACGGTACCGAGCAACGCCACCGCCGCCAGGGCCGCGACCGCCGCCGGCCACCAGCGCCGCAGGGCGAGCGCGAGGGCCAGGACCAGCACGCTGACTCCCGCGACGTACGGCGTGAACGCGAGCGCCTGCACCAACGGCCCCCGGTCCAGGCCGAGCAGTCGGGCCCCTGCCCAGAGGGCGGTGGGTACGACGGCAAGCCAACAGAGCGCAGTGCCGAGCCGGGCGTTCCGGTGCGCGGGTGGAGCGTCGACGATCACGAAGATGATCGTAGTCAGGCCCGACGAACCCATTTCATGAATGGTGATCCGCTCACATTTCACAATTGTCTGACGGTTGGTTGACACCCCGAAAAAGCGAGATCAACTATTGACTGCCAGCTTTTTCCGGTGCTACGTTCCATCTGGCTTAAACGACGCAACTCTGAGTAGTAACAGCAGCTCAGAGGGGATGCAGATTGCTGAGAAATCAATCTCGCCGGGTGTGAGCAAGGCAGCTTTCCCTGCCCAACTGTCGTCGTACGCCTATTTGTTGGCAGTTATCCGTCCCGCCCCGCGGGTCGGCCGAATTCGCACGCTCACACAAGGGGGACCTGTCATGAGCACATCCTTCCGACGTAAGGTGGCGGCGGTCACGTTCGCTGTCCTGGGGCTCAGTCTCGCCGGCGGCGGCGGCATCGCTATCGCCCAGCCGCAGGCGTTGGCGCCGCAGGAAGCCGTCCAGCCGGCGGCACGGGGCACGAACGCCCAGCCGCCGGTCACCGCCGAGTCGGCACGTAAGGCGAAGGCCGCACTGAAGGCCAACTCGACGCTCATCGCCACCACCAGCATTGTCGTCGTCAACTCCAACGGCACCAAGGCACGCGGCGTCGGCACCGTGATCAAGTATGGCGTCGGCCAGTACGAGGTCCAGTTCGGTCACAACGTCCTGGCTGGCACCTTCGTGGCCACCATCGGCCGGGCTGACGCCTGCTGCATCCCGCCGGCTGGCGAAATCTCGGTCGCGCCCCGGCTCAGCACGCCCAACGCGGTCTTCGTACAGACCCGCACATCGGCCGGCTCCCCGACCGACCTGGGCTTCCACCTGGTCGTCCACCTTTCCTGATCGACCCGACACCCGGCCCCCGTCGCATCCGGCGCGGGGGCCGGACCCTGTCCGCTCAGCGTGCCGGCCCGCCGGCCGCTACCTCGGCCGACCCGGCCGGACAGCCCGATCCGCTCGGCTTTCGCCTAAGTCGGGGTGTCCTGAGTATGGGCACGCCCCGACTTTCCTGAACCCGAGCGAATCCGGCGCGCTCGACGCCGCCGCCGCGAGATCGGCGGTCGGCGAGGGCGGTCCTCGACCGGTTCGTACCCGGTCGGGCATCTGGCGGTTGGTCACCTGCCGGTTGGGCGGCCCGCGACAGACTCGCGACGGTCGTCACCCTTCCGCGCGGCTCATCCCCATTCCGGCCACTCCGGGGCGGTCCGGCCCGCACAATCCCACGTTTGCCGGGCCTGTGCCCGGGAAGCAAGCACCGTGACGGACATCTCGGACACCCTGGCCAGCATGCCCAGCCCGGTCGATCCGGAGCCGACCGGCATCGAGCTGGAACAGACCCTCTTCGAGGTCAAACGCGTGATCGTCGGGCAGGATCGCCTCGTCGAACGCCTGCTCACCGCCCTGGTCGCCAACGGACACTGCCTCCTGGAGGGGGTACCCGGCGTGGCCAAGACACTGGCCGCGCAGACCCTCGCGACGGTGGTCGGCGGCACCTTCTCCCGGATCCAGTTCACTCCGGACCTGGTGCCCTCCGACATCGTCGGCACCCGGATCTACCGGGCGTCGAAGGAGACCTTCGACATCGAGCTGGGCCCGATCATGGCCAACCTGGTGCTGGCCGACGAGATCAACCGGGCCCCGGCCAAGGTCCAGTCGGCGCTGCTGGAGGCGATGGCCGAACGGCAGGTTTCCATCGGCGGGCGCAGCTGGCCGGTGCCGGAGCCGTTTTTGGTGCTGGCCACCCAGAACCCGATCGAGTCCGAGGGGGTCTACCAGCTCCCGGAGGCGCAGCGTGACCGGTTCCTGATGAAGGTGGTTGTCGACTACCCCAGCGACGCCGACGAGCTGGCCATCCTCTACCGGATGAGCACCGACCGGCCTACCCCGCGTCAGGTGCTCGACGCCCAACGGCTGCGGGACCTCCAGATCCACGCCGAGCGGGTCTTCGTCCACCACGCGTTGGCCGAGTACGTGGTGCGGCTGATCCTCGCCACCCGCGACCCGGGCCGGTTCGGGCTACCGGAGATCGCCCCGCTGTTGGCGTACGGGGCCAGTCCCCGAGCAACACTGGGCCTGGTCGCGGCGGCCCGGGCACAGGCCCTGCTGCGAGGGCGGGAGTACGTGCTGCCCGAGGACATTCGCGAGCTGGCCGTCGACGTCCTTGCCCACCGGCTGGTGCTCTCCTTCGACGCGGTGGCCGACGGGGTGACGGCGGAAAGCGTGGTGCGACGGCTCGTCGAGGCGGTACCGCCGCCCCGGCTGGCCACCGGCCACCCGCTGCAGACACCGGATCTGGCGGCGGCATGAGACGCGCCACTGTCGCGCCAGCCGACCCCGGTCTGGCCGAGCTGGCCCCGGACCAGCGCCTGCGTCGCCTGGAGCTGACCGTCACGCGCCGGCTGAACGGCCTGTTGCACGGCCAGTACCGTGGTCTGCTGCCCGGTCCCGGCAGTGAACCCTCCGGCAGTCGCGAATACCGGCCGGGCGAGGACGAGGTGCGCCGGATGGACTGGGCGGTGACCGCCCGCACCGCCGTGCCGCACGTCCGGCAGGTCGACGCCGACCGGGAACTGACCACCTGGCTGCTCGTCGACGGCAGCGCCAGCATGGAGTTCGGCACCGCCGAACTGGACAAACGGGAACTGGCGGTAGCTGCCGTCGCGGCGGTCGGGTTCCTGACCGCGGGCGTCGGCAACCGCCTCGGCGCACAGGTGCTCCGCGCCGACGGGGTACGCCGCTTCCCGGCCCGCAGCGGGCGTACCCATCTGCTTTCCCTGCTCCGCGCGCTGCTCGCCGCCCCCCGGGCCACCGCGCCCACCGACCGGCCGGGGCGTGAGCCGGCGACCCGACCGCCCGACCTGGCGGACGGCCTCGACGCGCTGCACCGGATCGCCAACCGGCGTGGGCTGGTCGTGGTGGTCTCCGACTTCCTCGACGGACTGCCCGACGACCCCGCCCAGACAGCGCCCTGGGAGCGGACCATGCGCCGGCTGGCCGTCCGGCACCAGGTGCTGGCGATCGAGGTGACCGACCCGCGTGAGCTCGAACTACCGGACGTCGGCCTGATCACGCTCGTCGATCCGGAGACCGGTCGGCACCGTGAGGTGTGCACATCGGACCGTGGACTGCGCGAGCGGTACGCCGAGGCCGCCACCGCCCAGCGCGAACAGGTCCACCAGGCGCTGCGCCGCAGCGGGGCGACCCATCTGCCGCTGCGCACCGACGGCGACTGGAGCGCCGACATCGTCCGGCACGTGCACGCCCAGCGTCGGCTGGCCGCCGCGCCGGTCGGCCGGCCTCGGGGAGGTGCCGCGTGATCTGGCAGTCGCCGCTGCGCCTCTGGCTGCTGCTCGGCGTGCTCGCCCTGGTCGTCGCCTACCTGGTGCTACAGCGGCGACGCAGCCGGTACGCGGTCCGCTTCACCAACCTGCGGCTGCTGGACCGGGTTGCGCCGCAGCGGCCCGCCTGGCGTCGGCACGTACCGGCCGGGCTTTTCCTAGCCATGCTGGCGCTGCTCGTGGTCGGCTTCGCCCGCCCGAGCGCCGAGGTCCGGGTGCCCCGGGAACGGGCCACCGTGATGGTGGCGGTGGACGTCTCCACGTCGATGCTCGCCACCGACGTCGAACCGGACCGGCTGGGCGCGGCGAAGGAAGCCGCCCGGCGATTCGTCGATGGCCTGCCCGACGAGTTCAACGTCGGTCTCGTGGCGTTCGCCGGCAGTGCCGCCGTCCTGGTGCCTCCGAGCACCGACCGGGACGCCCTCGACGAGGGGATCGACCGGCTCGCCGAGGGCATCACCGGCGTTCAGGGCACCGCGATCGGCGAGGCCATCAACACCTCACTCGGCGCGGTCAAGAGCCTGGACAGCGAGGCCGCGAAGGAGACGCCACCCGCCCGGGTCATCCTGCTCTCCGACGGCGCCAACACCTCCGGGATGGACCCCATGGAGGCGGCGGCGGAAGCGGTGAAGGCGGAGGTGCCGGTGCACTCGATCTCGTTCGGCACCCCGTCCGGGTTCGTCGACCGAGGCGGACGGCCCATCCAGGTGCCGGTGGACGGACAGACCCTCAAGGCGGTCGCCGAGGAGACCGGCGGCATGTTCCACGAGGCCAGCACCACCGACGAACTGCGGGCCGTCTACGACGACATCGGCAGTTCGGTCGGCTACCGCACGGAGCGACAGGACATCTCGGCCCGCTTCATCGGCCTCGGACTGGTGTTCGCGATGGGTGCCGCCGCCGGCTCGATGCGCTGGTTCTCCCGGCTGCCCTGACCTGCACGCACAACCGACGTCGACAGTGAGGAGTGCGCATGGCAGTGCAGACCGGACTGGGCGAACCGCGCGGTCCCTGGTTCATCTCACCGGAACTCGACCCGGAAGGGCGCGGGTGGTGGGACGCGCCCGAGCGCGACCCGGGCAGGCGAGGGCCCGGGAGGCTGTTCACCGTGTTGGCCGTGGTGGCGGTCTCGGCCGTCTCCGGTGCTCTCGCCGGCGGCGTGGTGGCCAGTCGGGACGGGGCTGGTGGTCCGGCCGCGGCGTCCGCCGCTCCGGTGCCGGCCGAGCTGGTCACCGCGGCCGCGCGGACCGTACCCGGGGTGGTATCGGTGCTGGCCGGTGGCGCGACCAGCGGGTCCGCGACCGGCTCCGGCTTCGCCGTCGACGACCAGCAGCACCTGATCACCAACGACCACATCCTGGCCAAGGGGGGTGGCGGACCGGTGACCGTCGAGCTGCCCGACGGCCGCCGGTTCGCCGCCGAGGTGGTCGGACGGGAGCCGCGCAGCGACCTGGCGGTGCTGAAGGTGCCGGCATCGGCGGGTCTCGCCCCGCTGCCCCTGGCCAAGCCCGGCGCGACCCGGGTCGGTGAGCCGGTGCTCGCTGTCGGTTCACCGCTCGGTCTGGCGGGGACGGTCACCGCGGGCATCGTCAGCGCCCTCGACCGGGAGGTGCGGCTCGGCAACAGCCGGCACACCGCGGTGCAGACCGACGCGTCAATCAACCCCGGCAACTCCGGTGGGCCACTGGTCAACGCGCGCGGGGAAGTGGTCGGGGTGAACACCGCGATCGCCACCATCGATGGAAACGGCTCGATCGGCATTGGGTTCGCCATCCCGATCGACCAGGTGCAGCAGACCGCCGACACGATCATCGGCAAGGGCGGCTGAGCTGCCCGAACACCCTGACGGTGCCAGCACTGTCGGATATCCGGCCGGACGGCATCGGACAATGGAAATATTACGCTCGGTATGGATACTGGCTGAGGTGGAGCGTCCTCTTCTCACGGTCCTCCTGCTGGTGGGCCTGGTCATCGGATGTGCAGTGGGGTCGGCGTACGCCCGGGCACGGCGCGGGTGGAACGATTACCAGACCGTCAAGAAATCGGTGCCAGGCGCCCGCCGCGGCGCCTGGTCACTGATCCGCGGCGTCGTCGTGAAGGCCGCGGTCATCGGGGTGCTGCTCTTCGGCGCGGTGGCGTACGCGGCCGTCGGCTCCGACGAGGAGACCGCCGGGCCGCCGCCCAGCCAGTCCCCGACGCAGAGTGAGCCTCCGCACCGATGACCCCCGGTAGGTCGTCGCGGGTTAGCCTCGGGGCGTGGACGACGGACTGCGGGTGACCGACCGGTGGGTCGTCCCCGCCGGGGAGCTGCGGGAGCGCTTCTCCCGCTCGTCGGGGCCGGGCGGGCAGGGCGTGAACACCGCGGACTCCCGGGTCGAGCTGAGCTACGACGTGGCCAACTCGCCGGCCGTGCCCGAGTGGCTGCGGTCGCGGGCGCTGGCCCGGCTGGCCAACCGCCTCGTCGACGGGGTGCTGACGATCGCCGCCAGCGAGCACCGGGCCCAGCTGGCCAACCGGGAGGCGGCCCGGGCCCGGATGACAGCTCTGCTGCGGGAGGCCGCCGCGCCTCCACCGCCGACCCGGCGCGCCACCCGGCCGTCCCGTGGTGCCAAGGAACGCCGACTGGCCGAGAAGAAGCGCCAGTCCCAACGCAAACGGGACCGCCGCGCCGACGACGACTAGGCCGGTCCCAGCGCAAACGGGGACAGCGCCGCGCCGACGACTATCGCGGGACGGCGGCGAGCAGCCGGTCGCGCAGCACGGCGGCCCGCTCGGCGAAGCCGCGTTGCGCCGCCGCGTACTCCGCCCGGCCGTCCGGAGTCTCCACCCGCACCGGCGGGTAGCCGAGGGCCGCCAGGTCGTACGGGCTGGCCCGCATGTCCAACGTGCGGATGTCCCGGGCCAGGTCGAACGCGTCGGCCACCAGCTCCGAGGTGACCAACGGCGACAGCTTGTACGCCCACTTGTACAGATCCATGTTGGCGTGCAGGCAGCCCGGCTGCTCGTGCGCGTGCTGCGTCTCCCGGGTGGGGGTGAGCAGGTTCAACGGGCGGGCCGGCGGTGTGAAGAACCGGAACGCGTCGAAGTGGCTGCACCGCACGCCCCGCTCCTCGACGACCTCGGCGGTGCGTTCCGCGCTGAGCCGCAGCGGCCAGGCGTTGTGCCGCAACTCCTCCCGGGTCTGCCGGTAGACCATCGCCCACTCGTGCATCCCGAAGCAGCCGAAGTGCGGCGCCCGTCCGCGCGTCGCCTCCAGCAGGGAGCGGATCCAGGCGATCGACTCGCCGCGCCGCGCGCGTACCCCCTCGGTGTCGAGGGTGACCCCGGCGGTGCCGGCGCGGTAGTCGCGGCCGAACTCGGCCGGGTCGGCGTCCCGTAGCTCGACCCCGGGCCCCGGATGCCAGCGCCGCAGCTGGGCCGGGCGGTGCGAGTAGTAGGTGAACAGGAAGTCGGCCACCGGATGCCGCTCACCGCGTCGTCGCCGGGCCAGGTGCGGGGTCAGCCAGACATCCACCCGCTCCTCGTGGGCCCGTCGGCGGGCCTGCCACTGCGCCGCGTCGAGCACGGCGGGGGCGAGGGCGGCGGTCACGCACCCCAGGGTACGACCGCCGCCCGCGCACCCGGTCAGGGCATCTGCACCCGGACGCCTGCGGAGAACACCCCGCTGCGCAGCTCCAACTGCTGGGGAGGGTCCCGCCCGTCGACGGTGAAGATCAGCGGGAGCACCATCCGGGTGCCCGCCGCCATCGGGGCGGCGAAGACGTCCCGACCCAGGTTCGCCGTCCGGGTGGCCGGCTCGTCGGTGCTCACCCAGCGTCCGTCGGGCAGGTACGCCCGTTGCAGCTCGCTGTGCCAGGGCTGGTGGTCCCCGGTGAGGTTGCGCACTCCGACGGTGGCCTCGCAGCGTCGCCCGTTGGCCGGTGCGGCACCGCCGCCGTCGGTCTTCCCGGCGGTGCCGGGCGCGCCGCAGGTCATCCGGTACACGGTGAACTCGAACGCCGACTCGCGCAGCGGCACTCCCATGGCCCCGGCGACCCCGGTGCCCACCCACGCGCCGCTGGTGGGCTGCTTCTGCGTGTCGATTGCCGCGACCTGCCGGGTCGCCGTCCAGCCCGCGGTGCCGACCACGCCGGCGAGCACCACCACGGCGGCACCCACCAACATCCACACCGGCGGGGTACGCCGACGTCGCACCGGACTCGGGGCCGCCGGCCGGGGATAGACCGTCCCGCGGCCATGCTCAGCGCCGCCGCCGGTGGAGAGCGCGGCAGCCGTCACCCGACGCCCGCGCCGACGTCGCCACACCCAGACCAGGGCGGCGCTGATCAGCAGCAGGACCGCCAGTCCGGCGAGCAGCACCGGGTAGCGGCGCCACGGTGGCGCCTCGCTCACCTCGGCCGGCGGTGCCGCTGCCGCCTGCCAGGTGGCCGTGGCGCAGTCGTACGGCCGGCTGCCGTCACTGGTGAACGCGCAGGTCGGCGCGGTCAGCGGCCGGCCCGGCGCGGTCGCCGCGAGCGCGGTGCCCAGGGTGGTGGTGCTGTGCGCGGGTAGCCGCAGCCGCCAGGTCACCTCGGTGGCCGATCCGCCGGCCGAGCTGGATCGGCCACCACCGCTGATCGCGGTCGTCGACGAGCCGGGCGGCAGTTCCTGACGCACCGTGGTCTCCAGCGGCGAGTTGCTCACGTTGCGCACCTGGATCCGGTACCTCGGTGCCGGGCTGCTCTCTGTCGCGACCGCCACAGTGACCTGTTGCGGGGGTGCCGAAGCCGGTGCCCGGGTCGGTGGTGCCATCGCCGGTGGCGCCGAGGGCGGGGTGGGCTCGGTCACCCGCGCGACCATCGCCACCGGCGGCCGGGTTCCCACTGGTGCTGGTGTGGCGACCGGTGGTGCGACCGCCATTGGTGGTCGTGTGGCGGCCGGTGGTGCGGCGGCCGTTGGTCGTGGCGTGGCCGCCGGTGGTCGTGGCGTGGCCGCCGCCTCCGGGGCCGCCGTCGGCAGGGCCGGCACGGCGGCGAGGATGCCGAGGCAGTGCACGAACACTGCGAGGGCTCTGTGGTGTCGTGTCGATGCAGGCATACGACGAACCTCCGGAGCCGACGCTAGGGGCCAGCCGCCTCCGTGCGGGTACGAAGTCGAGAAGTCCGCCCCGGTCACCTCCAGCTCCGGTAGGGTGCCGCGCGCTGACGGGTTGAGCACACCCGACCGCCTGTCCTGGCCGTCCGGGGTGCCGACGGCGCTAGATTGGCCGGGTGCGTATCGCTCGTTTCGCCCATGCCAAGGGAATGTCGTTCGGTGCCGTCGAAGGCGAAGCGGAGGCCGGGCCGCAGGGTCTGACCATCGCCGAGATCGAGGGCCACCCGTTCGGCAATCTCTCCTTCAGTGGGGCCCGTTGGGCCCTCTCCGACGTTCGGCTGCTCTCGCCGATCCTGCCCAGCAAGGTGGTCTGTGTCGGCCGCAACTACGCCGACCACGCCGCCGAGCTCGGCAACGAGGTGCCCAAGGAGCCGCTGCTCTTCCTCAAGCCGTCCACCTCGGTGATCGGCCCCCGGGACGCCATCCGGCTGCCGATCTTCTCCAAGCAGGTCGAGCACGAGGCGGAGCTGGCGGTCGTGATCGGGGCGCCGGGTGCGCGCCGCGCCGACCGCGCCGCCGCCGAACGCGCCATCTTCGGCTACACCTGCGCCAACGACGTCACCGCTCGGGACCTCCAGCGGTCGGACGGCCAGTGGACCCGGGCCAAGGGCTTCGACTCGTTCTGCCCGATCGGCCCGTGGATCACCACCGGGCTGGACGTGTCCGACCTGGAGATCCGGTGTGAGGTGGGTCGCAACCCGGAGGAGATGGAGGTACGCCAACTCGGCCGGACGAAGGACATGGTCTTCGACGTGCCGGGCCTGGTGTCGTACATCTCGCACGTCATGACTCTGCTGCCCGGTGACGTCGTTCTCACCGGCACTCCAGCCGGGGTTAGCCCGCTTGTCGAGGGGGATACGGTCACCGTGCGGATCGACGGCATCGGCGAGCTCACCAACCCGGTGGTTCCCGTCGCCTGATCCGTCTGATGCCCCTGTTTCCGCAGCTCACGGGTGGTTCGGGGGGATCGGATTTGGCCTGCCGGCACCGGGAGGGTAAAGTTCACTCCCGGCGCCGCAAGGGGCCAATGGGGTATGGGGTAATTGGCAGCCCGACTGATTCTGGTTCAGTTAGTCTAGGTTCGAGTCCTGGTACCCCAGCGCTGCTGGAGTTCGCGAGAATTTCCAGACGCTGGATTCTGACGGAGTTCGACTCCGCCCCTTCGGGGGCGGAGGGTGGTCTTCGGTAGAGTGCAGCTCCTCCGCCGCCAAGGTGGGGGAGCAAAAGTTGTTCTGGCCCCGTCGTCTAGCGGCCCAGGACGCCGCCCTCTCAAGGCGGTAGCGCCGGTTCGAATCCGGTCGGGGCTACAGCGTGCACGGCCCGTCTCACCTCGTGAGGCGGGCTGTTTCGTGTCCGCCCGGCGGCGTCCGGTCCGGCCCCCGGCGGGCCTTGGGGTGGCGGCGCACCCCGCGCTCGCGCCCGGGTACGGTGCCGCTAGACTACATTCGCACCGCCCGCGAGGGTGGTGAACGGAAAAGTTCTGGCCCCGTCGTCTAGCGGCCCAGGACGCCGCCCTCTCAAGGCGGTAGCGC